>OMSM01000406.1 GCA_900313745.1 uncultured Lachnospiraceae bacterium | reverse complement strand
TCCTTCTCGGAGAAGAGCGCGATTCCCACGGGGCGCATCCGCAGGACGAACCGGATGGAGCTGTGGGTGTTCACCGCGGCGTCGGCGGTGCTCATTGCCATAGGTGCCCTGTTCAATGCCGGAGGCCTTCTGGTCACAGCCCTGAGGAGCGGGATTCTTGCGGTTCTCCGGGCGATTGTCAGTTTTCTCTCGCTGTTTGATACCGCGGAGCCCGAGGCCGTGGAGGAGATCATCCCGGAGGAAGCGGCGCCGGGAGGCTTCGGCGGAATGCCTCCGGGCAAGGAAAACCTGTTTATTCAGATGATCTGGAACATCCTCGGCTATGTGCTTGCCATCGTTGTTTTTGCTCTGATCGGGTACCTTATAGTCCGGGGGATCATCGCCTTCTACCGCGAGTTCAACCGCACCGGCATCCACAGAGACGGCGCGGACAAGTCGGAATTCCTTGATCCCCGCGAACACAGGGAGAAAACGGAGCGGGGTTCGGACACTGCGAATGATGCCCCGGGATTCCTCGACCGCTCGCCGGATGCCCGCATACGCAGAGCTTACAAGCGTTTCATTGAGTCGCACCGCGGAAGGGCGGAGGTTCAGGAGGAGGCGGTCTCGCACATCGGCCAGCCGGGATACTACAGCGACCCGAAGAACCGCCGCAGAACCGCCCGCCGCAGGCCCGAACCCATGGAGATCCGCGAATCCTGGGCTCCCCTCGACATCGAAGACAATGTGCTTGGGAAGAGGGAACGCGCTGCGGAAGGTTCCTCTGCCGCGCCTTCTTATACGCAGTCCGGCCGGGATGAAGCGTCCGCGCAGACCGGGCAGGGCAAAACTTCCGCGCAGACCGGGCGCGGCGAAGCCCTTGCCCTTATTCACCGCCTCTATGAGAAGGCGAGATACATGCCGGGCGAGTGCACGGCGGAGGATGCCGCCGCGATGCAGGAAGCGGTGAAGCAGTACGGCTGAGTTTTTCCTGCCGGGACCGCATGGCAGGCGGTTTTTAAAGTAATGGACAAGATCCTTGAATTTACGCTGACCGCGGCAGATCTGGACGCCACCGCGGGAGGGCTGGTCAACCTGGTGCTGAAGAACTGCATCCGGGTCACCGGCCACGAAATCAGCCGCGCGAAGTTCATACCCGGCGGAATTACCGCCGACGGCAGGCCGGTCACCGTGAAAGACCGGATAGACGCGGGGCAGACGCTCCGCGTTATTCTTCCGGAGAGCCTTTCCGGGGACGGAGAGGCAGCGGCTCAGGATCTTCCGGAATCCAGGATTATCCCGCAGCCTGTTTCTGTCACGGCCGACGCGGCAGGAAAGCGGATTCTTCCGGAGGATCCCGAAGCGCTCCCCATACCGGTCCTGTACGAGGATGAGGACATTCTTGTCGTGGACAAGCCGGCCGGCCAGGTGGTGCACCCCACCCACGGCCATTATCTTGATACGACACTGAACTATGTCGCTGGCTTCTATGAGCGGCAGGGCATGGACGTGATTCCGCGTCTCGCGGGCAGGCTGGACCGGGAGACCTCGGGCGTGCTTCTTGTCGCGAAGAATCGTGCCGCCTCCGGAAGGCTGCAGCGGCAGCGCGCCGGCAGCTCCCTCGTGCGGACGTACCTCGCGCTGGTGCACGGTGTGCTTCCGGAGAAGGAGGGGATTATCGACTGCCCCATAGGCCGCGATCCGGACAGGCTTGGGAAGATGCGCGTGCCCGCGGCAGCGGAAGCACTGCGCACATCCTCCGGTTCACAGCAGGCCGCGGCTCAATCTTCCGACCAGCATCAGGAAAAGGAGAGCGCGGAGGAGCGGCCGTTCCTTCCGGCTCTCACGCGCTTTCAGGTTATTGATGAGTTCAGCGGGCTGTCCCTTATGAAGGTGACGATCGACACCGGGAGAACACACCAAATACGGTTACACATGGCAGCGATCGGGCATCCGCTCGTGGGAGACCGTTTATACGGTGACGATCGCAGCCAGGCGGCGATCGGCCATCCGCTCGTGGGAGATCGTTTATACGGTGACGATCGCAGCCAGGCGGCGATCGGCCATCCGCTCGTGGGAGACCGTTTATACGGTGACGATCGCGCTTCCGAGGCCCCCAGAACCATGCTTCACGCAGCGGAGCTCACTCTCCTCCAGCCGTTTACCGGCGCGCCCTTACAAATCCGCGCGGAGCTTCCGGAGGATTTCGCCCGGATGCTCCGGCACTGATCAAAGGATATGAACAAAACTCCCGCACTTCCCGATTATCGCAATAACGCGTTCGACTTCATCCGATGGTTCGCAGCTTTTGAGGTGATGATCCTCCACTATTCAGGCTATGC
>OMSM01000343.1 GCA_900313745.1 uncultured Lachnospiraceae bacterium | reverse complement strand
CCCATGGGGCAGAGTGTCCGGATGTTTGAGGAATATGCGAGGGTTGGTGTGAAGAGCCTTCTTCTGTGCAATACCCTCGGTATCTTCGGGGAGGATCCGGAGGTAAAGCAGGCGGTGGTGGAGTTCCTCGCCGCGAGGGTTTAGTTTTAAGCGAGGGAGCAGCGAGAAGGCTGTCCCGGCGGGCTGATCAGCTCCGGATTGCGGGAGAGGACGGGGCATCAGACCGGGCGGGGTGAAGTTTTTCCGGACACATGGTAAAATGAAGAAAATTGAAAATACCCGCTATTGAGCGGGTATTTTGCTAAAAGGGGGAGTTTGTACCAAATGTTCGGAAAAGAAAAGAAATGCTACGACGGCTATCTGGTCCGGAAGCTGGACCCGGTGGTGTTCCTGATGCCGTATATCATGCCCAGGCGCACGGACTCGGAGTCCAAGGTGGACCTGCGCATGGACCTGACGCAGGTGGAGCGCTTTATCCGCGAGCACAGGGAGGATATCCCTGGGCTGACATTGTATCACTTCGTGTTCGCGACGATCGTGCGGATGGCGGCACAGACGCCGGAGATCAACCGCTTTATCACCGGAAACCGTATTTACCAGCGGCGCACGGTCCGCATTTCCATGATGGTCAAGAAGCACCTTAGGGTGCAGGGCAAGGAGAGCGCGGTCTTCCCGACGTTCGAAACTACGGATACCCTCGCCGACGTCGTGAGGAAGACCAACAAGGCAGTGGAGGAGGCACTGGCCAACCTTGATGACAACAGCAACGGCTTCGACAATCTGACAGGCGTGTTTTACGCGATCCCTCCGTTCATCCTGCGGGCGGCTATCGGCTTTTTCATGTTCCTGGACCGCCACGGGTGGCTTCCGATGGCTCTGGTCAACCTGCAGCCCTTCCACAGCGGCTTCTTCGTGACCAACGTCGGTTCCATCGGACTGCCTGTTATATATCATCACCTCTATGAGTTTGGCACCACCTCCGTGTTTATCGGTGTCGGGAGCAAGGAGACCGAGCGGGAGCTTATGCCCGACGGGACCGTCAGGAGTTACCGGGTTCTGCCGCTGAAGGCAGTGGTGGACGACCGCATCTGTGACGGGTACACTTATTCTGTAGCGTTCAAGACCATGCGGCAGTGCTTCGCGCACCCGGAGATGCTGCTGGAGGGATATAAGCCTGAGCAGGGCTGAGCCGGGGAGGTGATGGAGCTGATAAGAAAGGTTTCCGACCGCGGCCTTGTCTGGGAGGAGGTCCGCAGAGAGACTCTGGAAAGCAATCAGTGGATTGATTTCCGCAGGCTCTCGTACCGGCTGCCGGACGGAACCGTCGCGGACAATTTCTACAGCTACAGCCGGTACCGCGATTACGTGGTGATCGTCGCGACGGACGAGGAGGGAAATTATCTCCTTGTGCGGCAGTTCCGCCCCGGGATCGCCGCAGTAACCACGGAATTCCCGGCCGGCGGGATGGAACGGACGGACAGCGGGGCTTCCGCCGAAGATCCGGGGAACGGAACACCGGCATCTCCACCGGCCTTTCCGCAGAAAGAGTCCTCCGCGCTTGCCGCGGCTAAGCGCGAGCTTCTGGAGGAGACAGGGTATGTTTCCGGGGAGTGGTCACACCTCCTGACCGTGCCCTCCGACGCGACCATCTGCGCCAACTACGCCCATATCTACAGGGCCGCGAACTGCACAAAGGCAGCGGAGCAGCATCTGGACGACACGGAGTTTCTTCATGTCCTGAAGCTCACAAGGGACGAATTAAGGGAGAGCATTAACGCCGGCCGCTTCCAGCAGTCGGTGCATATCATGGCATTTCTACTGTCTACGCAGAGGTAAAGGTGCCAGGGGACGGTTCTCCGGTCAGTTTTCTGAAAACTGACCGGAGAACCGTCCCCTGGCACCACCTCATCTGATTCTACGAAAGGAGAACAGCATGGGAAAGACACAGTTGAAGGTCGGCGTCATCGGTTCGGGACAGATCAGCGGAATCTACCTGAAGAACATGATTAATGAGTTCGACAATCTTGAGGTGGTCTGCGTAGCCTCTAAGAATTTCGAACACGCGAAGAAGCGCGCGGAGGAGTACGGCATAGAGGCGCGCACGGTGGACGCCCTTCTGGCGGATCCGGAAATTGACATGGCCGTCGTGCTTACGCCGGTCGGCACGCACTATGAGCTGATAAAACAGGCGCTTCTTGCCGGCAAGCATGTCTACACGGAGAAGACCATGACCGACAGCCCGGAGAAGGCGGCTGAGCTTGTGGCGCTTGCAAAGGAAAAGGGACTTTGCCTTGGGGCCGCACCGGATACTTTCCTCGGGGCCGCCTGGCAGACGGCGAGGGAAGCGATCGACAGCGGCTTGATCGGGGAGGTCACGTCATTCGCGATCTCGGGCAACCGCAACAACGACCTGCTCTTAAGCTTCGCGCCCTTCCTCAGGGAGCCCGGCGCGGGCATTCTCTATGACTACGCGGTGTACTACATGACCACCCTGGTCAGCCTCCTTGGACCGGTGAAGAGGGCGGCGGGCGTGATCGGGAAGCCTTATCCCGAACACGTCGGCATTATTCCGGGACGTCCGGAGTACGGCAATCCGATCCACAATCCCAACGAGAGCCAGGTAAGCGCGATTATCCAGCTGGAGAGCGGCGTCTCGGGAACGCTGCACATCGACTCGGATACCGAGGCGATGGACCAGCATTACTACGCAATATACGGGACGAAGGGTGTGCTGTACTGCAGTGATCCCAACGGCTTCGGCGGGGAGGTAAAACTTCTCCACTCCGAGTTTAATCCCGGAAAGCCCTGGTCGCCCGCGGAGCTCATCACACTTCCGAATCACTTCGCTCACGCTGAAAACTCCCGCGGCATCGGCCCTTCGGAGATGGCGGACGCGATTCTCACGGGACGTCCCAACAGGGCTTCGGCGGAGATGGCCTATCATGTACTTGAGGTGCTTACCGTCCTTCTCAACGGAGGAGAGAGCGGAAGCTTTGCGGATATCGCTTCGAGCTGCACGAAGCCCGAACCGCTCGCGCCGGAAGGCTGAGCATAGTTAAGACAGAGCAGACGGACATCAGACTGCTCTTTCAGACGGAGGCAGGGGACTGCGGTCCCCTGCCTTTTTATGTCTCTACGGGGTGCGGCGGTTGACATTACTGTTCAGACCCATACAGAGAT
>OMSM01000214.1 GCA_900313745.1 uncultured Lachnospiraceae bacterium | reverse complement strand
CCGTGGTGCATGGCGTTCTCCGCGAAGATGCAGTAATTGCAGTTCCGGATGACCATGTCGATGTCCGGGCTCCAGATGCCTTTACCGTTGTCGTCCCTCCCGTAGCGGAACGTATTTCCGGTGAAGGTCACATTCACGCAGTGGTCCATAAGGACGTGGGAGTTTTCGTCCTCCTTCTCCAGCCCCTCGCCAGGCTTTCCGCTGCGGTAGATGAAATTGCCGGTGATGGTGACCGACTCCACCTCTCCCTCTGCCGAGCCAAGCTTCAGTGCCGGGCCGCCGCTCCGGTCGAAATAGTTGCCGGTGATGTTTATCGCGACACCGGCCGGGATCACGAAACCGCCCACCCGGTTCCACTCCACCCGGTTTCCGGTGGCCGTGAGCGATGTCGCGGTCGGGCCTCCGAGGATCCCGCCGTTCTTATTGCCGGAGAACCAGTTGTCCAGGATGAACCCGTCCCAGCCGTCGATGTAAAGTCCCGCCCCGCCGTTGCGGAACATCTGGGTATGGCGGACGGAGAAGCACCAGATGTGCTCCAGGTGCACGCCGTCACCGCTAAAACACCCGATCCTGCAGTCGTCGATGGTGGGTGTATCCTCCCTTCCCCCGCCGTTGTATTCCGGCCAGCGGAGCCATATTCCGCACACCTTCTCCCCGAGATTCCTGCCGTCCAGGTTCATCCCCGAGATCTGGCATCCGAAGGCCCCGGTGATGTCGATCATGCACGCGGCCTCTTCGTCGTCCAGCTCGAAGATCGACCCGCCGAACTGGCCGAAAAGCCATGCGGAGGTTCCGGAAAGTTTTGTCTTAGGGCGCATGCAGAGGCGGCGCGTCCTGTAGATTCCCGGGGGCACGACGACCTCGCCCATGCACTCTCCCGCCGCGTCAAGCGCGCTCTGGATGGCGGCCGTGGAATCGGTTTTCCCGTCCGGAACCGCGCCGAAATCGATGATATTAAACACGTTTTCCATTAATCTGCTCCTTCTTCCGGGTACTTCCACTCCGCGAATTCGCCCGCGATCTGTTCGCGCCACCCGTCGCGCACCCAGGGGATCTTCTCCCCGCTCTCCATCATGGCAGGAAGGATGAGGCCGCCGTCGACGCGGACGGTGATTCCGGTGACGTAGCTTGCCTGGTCGGAAGCGAGGAATGCGCACATGTCGCCGATATCCCTCGCGGTGCCGACGCGGTGAAGCGGGATGGATTCCCTCACAAAGGGCGACGTCAGCCTGTCCTCCATACCGGGCTTAATCGTCCAGATGGCGCCGGGCGCGACGCAGTTGACACGGATGTTGTAGGCGGAAAGGTCCAGCGCCATGGACTCGCATGCGCGGCTGACGCAGGCCTTGAAGCCGCCGTAGAGATAGTCGTCCGGATAGACGCCCTCCGCGCGGGAGCTGGTGATGAAAAGGATGCAGCCCGCGACCTTGTCCTTCACCATGTAGCGCGCGGCAGCGCCGGCGCACAGCATATAGTTGCGGAAATTGACGGTATAGACCTCGTCCACCTTCTCCGGCGTCACGGTGAGCACGGAACCACGGAATCCGCCGTTTCCGGCGTTGCACACCATAAGGTCGATATGGCCGAGGTCCCTGTAGGCCTTAGCGAGGACTTTATCCGGCACCTCGGGTTTTTCCAGGCTCGCCTGGTAGATGAAGCACTTCCGTCCGAATTTCTCAACCGCCTCTTTTGTCTCCAGGGCGCCCTCCAGGCGCTTGTTGTAGGTGATCGCGACATCATAGCCGCGCTCCGCCAGCGCGATGGCGATGCCCTGGCCGATGTTATGGCTTCCTCCGGTGACCACAGCAGTTTTGTTCATTGCAGCCTCCATTCCGCGCACTTCGGCGCGTTTATACATGCAATTCCCGTGCCGGGCTTTGCGCGGCTTACGGGCGCTGCAGCGTGCCGTCCGGGCGCCTGCAGTTGGTCCATGCGGGCAGCTTCTCACTGCACGGGAATTTCTTCGCAAGCTCCTCGTCGATGTCGATGCCGAGGCCGGGCTTGTCGTTGGCGTACACATAGCCCTTCCTTAGCTCGGGACAGCCGGGGAACACCTCCTGGGCGGCCTGGTTGAATCCGGACCACTCCTGGATTCCGAAGTTCCAGAGGGCGAGATCCAGATGGATGTTGGCGGCGTGGCCGACGGGGGAGACGTCCCCGGGGCCGTGCCAGGCAGTGCGGACCGCATAGGCGTCACAGAGGTGCGCGAGCTTGATCGCGGGGGTGATTCCGCCGATCTGGCTGATGTGGACGCGGATGAAGTCGATGAGTTTCTCCGCGATAAGGGGCGTCCACTCGCGCGGGTTGTTGAACAGCTCACCCATCGCGATGGGCGTGCAGGTCTGCTGGCGCATGAGGCGGAACCACTCGATCTGCTCAGGCGCAAGGGCGTCCTCGAAGAAGAAAAGGCGGTAGGGCTCCAGTTCCTTGCCGAGGCGGATTGCCTCGATGGGGTCAAGATGCTCATGCACGTCGTGGCACAGCTCCAGCTCGAAGCCGAAGCGGTTCCGGATATAGTCAAAGACCTTCACCACGGAGAGCTGGTACATGAGGGGATCGTAGTAGGCTCCCTCACAGGCGCCCTCCGGAGGCATGCGCAGGTTCTGGGTGACCCCGTGGGCATTTCCGCCGTAGCCGCCCCACTGTATGCGGACGACCTGCACTCCGTCCTCGATGAACTGCTGCACGCGGTCGCCGACCTCCTCCAGGGTCTTTCCGTCGGCGTGGCGGTACACGCGGACTCCTTCGCGCACCTTGCCTCCCAGAAGATCATACAGCGGCATGTTCGCGAGTTTTCCCTTGATATCCCAAAGCGCCATGTCCACACCGGAGATTGCGTTGCTCAGGACCGGGCCGTTCCTCCAGTAGGGACTGACCATTGCCATCTGCCAGAGATCCTCGATCCGGGAGGGATCCTTGCCGACAAGCAGCGGCTTCATATAATTGTCCACCGCATGCGCGACCGTCAGGAAACGCTGCGTAAAGGTGGCGCAGCCCAGGCCGTACAGGCCCGGCTCGCTTGTATCCACGCGCACCACCACCAGCGGCGTACCCTGGGGCGCGGTGCAGATTGCGCGTACATCCGTGATCTTCAGTGCCATGATTAACCTCCTGTTGTAGAATTATTATGTAATGCGGAACTACCGTATTTTCTGCGCGGTCAGGCATTGCTGCCGATATTAGTGTATCATGTTTAAAAATGATTAGCTCACGGCATTATTGATCTTAACTGTTCATAAAAACTGCTGTAAAACCGCTCTGCACCCACCGGACAGGAGGGGACTAAACGCTGAAAGGAGACCAGGTATGAAACTACTGAAGACAAAGGCACCTGCCCTGCAGGTTCCCGCCATAGGGCTCGGCTGCATGAGGATCGCGCAACTTGCGGACAGCGCCGTACAGGAACTGATCCGTACAGCGATGGACAACGGGATCAACTTCTTCGATCACGCGGACATCTACGGAGGAGGAGGCTCGGAGGAAATCTTCGGAAGGAACCTGGACGGCGTAAACCGGCAGGATATCCTCATCCAGACGAAATGCAGCATCAAGCCCGGCATCTCCTACGACTTCTCCAAAGAGCACATCGTTAAGTCCGTCGAGGGGAGCCTTAAGCGCCTTAAGACCGACTATGTGGACATCCTGCTGCTTCACCGGCCCGATACCCTGATGGAGCCGGAGGAGGTCGCCGCCGCGTTTGACGAGCTGGAGCGCTCCGGAAAGGTGCGGTACTTCGGCGTCAGCAACATGAATCCCGGCCAGATCGCCCTTCTGGAATCGGAGATGCCGGACAGGATCCTCTTCGACCAGGTCCAGTTCTCCCTCGCCCACTGCGGCATCATCGACTCGGGACTCAACGTGAACATTGAGAACAGCGCGGGAACGGTCCGCGACGGCGGGCTGCTGGAGTTTTCGAGGATAAAGCACATCACGCTCCAGGCCTGGTCGCCCTTCCAGTACGGCATGTTCGAGGGGACCTTCATCGGATCCGAAAAGTATCCGGAGCTCAACAAAGTGCTTGAGGAGACGGCGCGGAAATACGGCGTGACGCCCGGAGCGGCCGCTGTGGCCTGGATCATGCGGCATCCCGCGGGCATCCAGACGATCGTCGGGACGACGAAGAGCTCCAGGCTTGCGGAGATCGCGAAGGCTGATGAGTTTTCACTGGAACACGACGAATGGTACAGGCTGTACCTCGCCGCGGGAAAGAAGCTGCCGTAAACTGTGCCCGGCATGGAGAATACGATGAACACAAGGATTATCGAGACGACGTCCGGAAGCCTGACCGGCATCGAAGAGAACGGCTGTATGGTTTATAAGGGGATTCCCTACGCCGAACCCCCTCTCGGGCCGCTTCGCTGGAGGAGCCCCGCACCGGTCCGGTGGGAAGGAGTCCGGCACTGTGACCGCTTCAGCAGGAAGTGCCCACAGAAACCGGGAATGATGGGAACAGAACAGTACTACGCCATCCCTGAGAGCGAGGACTGCCTCTATCTCAACATCAGCACGCCCCTTGACGCGGACGCGCCGCTGCCCGTGCTGTTCTGGATTCACGGGGGCGGCTTCCTCGGCGGTACCGGAAATGAAGACGTATTTCAGAGTCCGGCCCTTGTCTCCGGGGGAGCCGTACTTGTCACGATCAACTACCGGCTCGGCGTGTTCGGCTTCCTTGCACTGGAAGAGCTCGCGGAAGAAAGCGCGGACGGGAGCTTCGGCAATTACGGCATCGAGGACCAGATCGCCGCGCTGCGCTGGGTGCGGGAGAATATCGCGGCGTTCGGGGGCGATCCGGAGAGAATTACGGTTTTCGGGCAGTCTGCCGGAGGAATGAGCGTCCTGGCGCTGCTGGAGAGTCCCAGGGCAGGAGGATTGATTAACGGCGCCATTATCCAGAGCGGCTCCTCCCTTGGCAGGACCAGGAGCAGCGGACAGGCGGCCGGGGTCGGCAGGAAGGTTCTGGAGGAGTGCCGCTGCAGCTCTGTTGAAGAGCTTCGAAACGTCCCTGCGGAGGAGCTCCTTGAGGCCGGCTCCCGTCTTCCGTGGCCTGCCTTCTCCCCGTCCGTGGACGGCGTGCTGATCACGGAGGATCCCGGGCTTGCCTTCATCCGGGGAGAAACGGCGGACGTCCCGGTGATCATCGGGACAAATGCCGACGAGGCACTGTTCAGCCCTCTCCGGACGGACGATCCCGCGGCCTTTGAGGAGAATCTCCGCCAGATGCTTGGGGAGGAGTTTTCCCTCTTTGCGAAGCTCTACCCCGGCTGGAGGGACGATTTTGCCGCAGTTTCGGCCGAGGCCGGGAGCGACTACGGCTTCGCGCTCACCCAGTTCATGCTGGAGAAGCGCGCGGAAGCCTCCTCCTCTCCTGTCTATCAATATTACTTCGCGGACAGGCCGCTGAAGGATAACGGGGAAGTGCTTGGTGCCACCCATTCCGCGGAGCTCAATTATCTCTTCGGGCAGCCGGAGCTGCAGGCAGGAAGCACCCCCGACGGGCGCCGCTGGGAGGCGGTGCACACCGCGGAGCAGTATGACCTTGCCAAATTGATGAGCGCGCTCTGGGTAAGCTTTGCGGGGAGCGGGCTTCCCGAAGCCGGGAATGTGAAGTGGCTTCCCCTCGGGAACACCGCTGAAGAACCGGTGATGCACTTCGTTTCCGGGAACGCCGGCTGCCGGATTCCCGATCAGCAGGCGAAGCTCCTGCTCTGGAAGACAGTACTGGAGAAACAGTACTCTGAATAAGAGGGGTCAGGAGTGCCAGGGGACGGTTCTG
>OMSM01000404.1 GCA_900313745.1 uncultured Lachnospiraceae bacterium | reverse complement strand
GGGATCCAGCCAGATAGGCACCGCAAGGTCAAGCCTGCGGCAGGCTTCCTCCAGGGCCATAAACACCTTATGGGTGCGGGTTTCCTCCCCGAAGTCCTCCACCACCGTGTCCTTTATGAGGTGATTGTCCTTCCATTCCTTAAACCAGATACGCATAAATCACAGCTCTATGCCGTTCAAAGCTGAACGGCGCCGGAGATCATCTATTGCTCTACAGTTCTATGCCATTCAGCCGGCACAGCTCCCTCGCGGACTCCACGGAATCCACGCCGGTCTTGTTCTTGATCGGAGCAAACTCCTTCTCCCTTACCACCTCGAAGGGCACGCAGGAACTCATCTCGTGGATCATGTCCAGGATCAGGGTTTCGAACTTGTACCCGTTGGGTTTGTCCGGCTTTACAGGCTCCCCGTTCTCATCAATGTAGGGAATCTTTTTGTTCACGATGTGGAGCGGCAGGCGGTTCTTCACCACGTCCTCAAGGTCGGAAACCCGGAAGAGATAGTTGAGAATCACGCCGAAGTTGTAGGCGGGCTCTCCGCGGTCGTCCTTCGCCGCAAGGAGCTCCGGAGTCATGTCGTAGTATTCCACGATCGAGGGGCGCCCGTCCTCGAGGCACATCGCTCCGACAGCCTCCTCGGGAACAACCTTCTTCACCACCTTGCCGCCGCAGGCCCTGCCCGTAACCAGCACCGCGCCGATGAATACGGGATCCGCCATGCGCTGAAGCACATTGTCCACGGAGTAGGCGTTGAGCCACTCAATGCCTTTCTCATGAATCACGTCAAGAATGCCCGTGCGCTCCATGGAGGCGAACCATCCGCCGTTGCCGTTGGGAGAGGTCGCGATCTTGCCCTTCTCCTCCATGTAGACCTTGCCCTCATAGTCGCAGGCCGGAGCCATCTCCTGCTTGAAGAACCAGACATAATCCGGATCATAGCCGAAATAGTCGTGCTCCTTCAGGAAATTCCTGGTGGCGGTGTCGTTCTTGTCGGAGGTCATGACGAAGTAAGGAATCATGCATCCCGCCTTCTCCACCACATCGAGAAGGTTGCGGATCTGGCGCTCGATGATATACACCGGATGGGTAATTCCGATATCATACATGCACTTCGGATCGTCGGAGCCAAGCCTTGTTCCCATTCCGCCGGCCAGCACCACCGCGGCGACCTTTCCCGCGCGGATAGCCTCAAGGCCTGCTGCCTCGAACTCGTCCCTTCTCGCTTCAATCTCGGGGATCTCCATCGCGCCGAGGGGCTCGATCACCCCGCGCACCTGGGCGTCGCTGTGGTCCTTCGCGTTGTGGAGAAGGGAGAAATCGGTCTCGTCGATCTGCGTGATCAGCGCGGCCTTCTCCTCATCGGTGAGCTCGTCATAGTAGCGGAGCACGTGCTCCTGGCCGTAGCGGGCAAGTTTTTCCTTTGCTTCTTCGTAGTTCATAATACTCTCCATTTCCTTTCGGGTCCGGCCGCCGGACGGACCCTTTGCCTTACCTGATAAAACGGGAACTGTCCCGGCATATGGCGGTGCAGCTGCCGGAGTATTCCCGGATTACTCTGCCTAATGCTCCTCCCGGATGAAGGAGTTCTCCGAAAGGTCGTACTTCCCTCCCTTAAAGAACTTGTGCCTCACTACCCACCAGGCGGGCACCCAGATATACTTGTGCATCGCCGGGGAGGCGGATCCGATCATCCAGCAGTTCCGGCCGCAGTGGCGCACCGTCTCGCGAACCTTGTCCGCCTGTGCGGAGTTCCAGAGCTCGTCCCAGGACTGCTCCCTGAGATTGCCCATCACCGCACCCTCCTTGTCCGCAAGCCCGTTGCAGGGCACCACATCGCAGTAAGGGTCGATGAAGAAGGCGTTCCGGCTCATGTCGCAGGGCAGAAGCCTGGGATTTCCGTAGATGTAATTAATGAGCCCGTGATTGAAGTATGCGCGGAACCACTTCTTGGGCGAGGAACTCTTTAAGAGCTCGTTGTTCAGTTTTGCGAAGTTCTCCGCCACGTGGCGCCGGTCGCTTATGCGGTTGTCGTCCTTGTGGAAGTAGAAGGAATTGTGCAGGGTCGCCGTGGCGAACTCCATCCCCATCTCATCGGAAATCTTGTAGAGCGGTACCAGGTCCTCGCAGTTAAGATCCTGCACCGTCATGCCGAAGCCGACATCCGGATGCCCCATCTCCACCAGCTTCTTCAGCGTTCCGTAGCCCCTTTCGAAGCCGTCGGGGATGCCGCGGATCGCGTCGTTTGTCTCCTTCAGGCCCTCGATGCTTATGCGGATCCCGACCTTGGGGTGTTTCGCGCAAAGCTCCAGGATCCGGTCGGTGAAATAGCCGTTGGTGGAGATGACGATGCGGTTCGTCTTCTTCTCGAGTATCTGTACGATCTCCTCGATATCCTGCCTCACGAAGGGTTCCCCGCCGGTAATGTTGGTGAATTCCATCTCCGGCAGCTTCTCTATCACGGAGAGCGGAATCTCCTCCGCGGGCTTCGTCGGATACTTGTAGACATTGCACATGTTGCAGTGCGCGTTGCAGCGGTAGGTCACGATGACCGTCCCGTAAAGTGTTCTTCGTGCCATTTATTTGTCCGTCTCCCCCCGGTAGATCCCGAGGATTTTCTCCGCATACTGCGCCGGAGTGTCGAAGTGCCCCTGTACGAAACCGCGGCACCTGCTGCTCATCCCCTCCGTGCGCTTCCTGTCGTCCCAGAGCTCCCTTATCTTCTCCGCAAGGTCCTCCGCGTCGCCTCCCCTGAACAGCGCCCCGGTCCCGTTCTTCCCGTCCGTCGAGATGAGCTCCGCCGATCCTCCGAGGTCGCTCGCCAGAACCGGCGTCCCGGCGCCAAGCGCTTCCAGGATGGACATCGGGCAGTTCTCATACCACTCCGAGGGATAGACCGCGAACCGCGCGCCGCGGATCGTTTCCTTAAGCTCCTTTCCCCTGAGGAAGCCCCGGACGGTGACGTTCGGCACTCCTCCAAGCTCCTTCTCCAGAGGGCCCGAGCCCGCGAAAACAAAGGGAATATCCGGAAGGCTCCGCGCCGCGGAAAGAAGCGTCCTTACCCCCTTCTCCTCCGCGTAGCGGCCGAAGTAGAGCACGTAATCCCCGCCATGTGAGCCGGTGCCTTCCGTTCCCTCCGGCTCCCCGTCTCCCGGTTCGTAGAAATTATGAAGCGTGACCACCTTCGGCGCAAGAACCGGGCTGTAGGAGAGAATTCCCGCGTAGAAGGCTCTGGGGCAGATGATCCTGTCCACCTTGCCGTAGGTCTCCCTCCTCCTGTAAAACTCGGCCTCTTTCCTTCCGAGGAAGCTCCGGAGCCTTGACCCGTGGATACACCTGTTTCTCTCACATGCGCCGTACTCCCCGGACAGGCACTCCATACAGAGCCTGGACGCGGGAGATGCCCCGGCGCCGTCCTTACCGCCGCCCTCCGGGATCCTCAGCATATGGTTTGGGCAGACCCACTGGGCGTCGTGGGCGGTATATACAATGCGCAGCTTCCTCCCGGAGCCGTAGATCTCCGGGTGTTTCTCCTCGAAGTCCCTCGCCTCGTCAATCACCGAGGGCGTCAGCTGGAAATTGATGTTGTTTAAGTGAATGACATCCGGCTGCATCTCCTCCAGGACGGGGCGCAGCTTCCTTTTCGCCTCGCCGGAATAAATAATCCGGAAGGGATAGAGTATCCTCCCGATCCCGCCTGTGTGGAAGTCCACCGGCGAGGTGTAGCTCTCCGCCCGGTTCCCGACGACGCGGCCCTCGTGCTCCATCCCGAAGTACTGAACCTCGTGCCCGGCCTCCTGCAGTGCCGCACCGAGGCGGAACATGTAGGTTTCCGATCCCCCGTTGGGATACAGAAACTTATTGATCATCAGAATTTTCATCGCTGTCCCCGGAAGCCGGCACATCCCGCCGGCCAGGCCTTAACACTTTCCTGTAGAGCTTAAGCGTTTCGTCCGCCGCCTTGTCCCAGCTGTACCTTGAAGTAATATACTCCGATACGCCTTTCCGCTTCCCGGAGACGAAGCCGGGATCGTCCGAAATCTTCTTAAGGATCTCTCCCAGCGCCTTCACGTCCCCCTTCGGGAAGGAGACGGCCCTGTCCCCGACGACTTCAAGGTTCTCCGG
>OMSM01000403.1 GCA_900313745.1 uncultured Lachnospiraceae bacterium | reverse complement strand
CTGGCCGTGGCGGCAGCTCTGCTCTGCAGTCTGCTGCCGGAGGGAGCAAAGCAGGGGTTGCTGGAGGAATACGTAGCGCCGACCCTGACCACGATCATGGGCGTCATCACCGCCGTTTCCGGTCCGATGATCTTCTTTTCCCTGCTCTGGGGAATTTGTACCATCGGGGACATGAATACCCTGAGCAAGATCGGCAAGGGGATGATCTTCCGCTTCCTCTTGGAACTGATGCTGGTGTCCGTCTTTTCGGCTTTGCTCTGCTGGCCGCTCTTCACCGGTTCCGCCGGAAGCGGCACGGCGTTCAGCCTTTCCGAGTTTTACCAGATGCTGCTTGGGATCGGCCCGAATAATATGCTCACGCCGTTCACCACCGGCAACACGCAGCAGATCATCTTCTTGGCGATCGTCGGCGGCATTGTCCTGCTGCTCCTGGGCAACCGGGTCTCAACAGTCACCAGCCTGGTCGACCATATGACGACCTTCATCCAGGCGATCATGACCATTGCGAACGCGCTGATCCCCCTCATGGTCTTCCTGAGCGTATTCAAACTGGCGCTGAGCGACCAGCTTTCCGCGATCTCGCAATCGTACAAGATCGTGCCGATCTATATCGGACTGTCCCTGCTGATCCTCATGGTATATACGGCGATCGTGACGGTGCGGCACAGGGTAAACCCGCTTCTTTTGATGAAGAAGTCCGGCCCGGCCTTCCTGCTGGCGCTGACCACGGCTTCTTCGCCCGCGGCCCTGAGCGCCAACCTGGAAGTGTGCGAGAAGCGATTCGGGATCGACAAACGGATCGTCCGCTTCGGCGTGCCGCTTGGCCAAACGCTGTTCAAACCCGGCAGCCTGTCCCGTTTCGTCGCCGTATCCTTCTGCATGGCGGAGATCTACAGCGTCTCGATCACTCCGAACTGGATCGCGATCGTCATTCTTTCCTGCTTCCTCATGGGCGTTTCCTCTCCGCCCGTCTCGGGAGGGGCGGTCGTGTGCTTCGCGATCCTGTTCCGCCAGCTCGGTATCCCGGAGGAAGCCATCGGCTTTGCCCTGACGCTGAACGTGCTGTTCGACTTCATCCTGACTGCGGTCAACATCTACTGCCTGCAAATGGCACTTATCGGCCTTTCCGGCACATTGGATATGCTGGATGAGGAAAAGCTGCGGGCAAGCGTTTGATGCCGGAGTGACAGCAGGGCCTGTTTCCGGAGTAAGGCAGATCTTGATCCTGTGCGCCAGCCCCGGCCAGACGGAAGGTGGTCTCACTTCTCTGATCTGCTGGTCGCTGGCGCTCATATTGCGCGAAAAATCGCCGGAGTCCGATGACAGTGCGACCACCAGTTCGCGCAGGGTTTCGGCCATGAGTTCACATCCTTTTCCATTTTGTTTCTGGCGTTTATGCTATATAATGCAAGTATCTGACAGGGCGAGTGACAATCTTCACGTTGGGCAGGAATGCCTTCGCGGCATCGCGGAAGCTGCGGTTTATGTCCATGACCACGTACTTCACTTCGTCCCGATTGGGGAAGAAGCGCAGATAATCCTGGATCGTGCCCACCGTCCTGGCAGGAAGGATATCGAAAACGCTGTGGTTCAGGGGATCCGTGACGATGCATTGGAAACGCTGACCGTCTGTTTTTCCCTTGAACTCGTCGAAGGAGATGGCCTCCGGCAGGCGCTGGGGCTTCGATACCGGCATCAGCCTGAGTACGCGTTGCACGCCGTTTGACGGAGTTTCCCGTATCCCGGGCAATATCCTTCATGCTGCTGCGCCGGCGCAGCAGGCTCATGATCTTCTCCCCGGTACTGTGGGTAAAGTGCATGTACCATCCGACGAAATCGTTCGTTTCTGAAAATCGCTTCCCACACTTCGGGCAGATGTATCGCCGCTGACGATACAGCAACCGCAGCGGCTTTCCCTGCAGCTCCAGGTCACGCACCTGGCGGACGCGGTAATCGTGGACTCGCCCTGTCCCCATGCCGCACCGCTTGCAGGTTTGTTCCTTTCGCCGCAACGATAGCTGCATGAAAATCTCCGAATCACATTCCTCCCTTTTTTCGATCTCTACCCCTTCCATTTTCAGCAGTTCAGCGCTCTAATTGTTCTTGGACAAAGCAACCACTCCACAGGCATTGCGATTCTCGCACTTTCATTTTACCTGTTCGTGGCTGCTTTGTCCTCCTTTTTTCCCTTCACCCCAACTTTTTTTAGTCTATGCTTTTGCATTGCTGCCGACAAGAATGGAATTATGAACTGAGATTTATTAAAAAAATTCCAAAAGAATTCATTTTCATGAATTGAACTGCGCCATGATCTTTGATATAATAATTAGAGATTTTTGTAACGTTGGGGAACACCGTTATCAAAACACAATAGTCCAGCGAACATGCTCTTAGCCGAGTCGATGTTTATCACGTCTGCATTGTCGCGCCTGCTTGAAACGCGCGAGAGCGGAAACACAATGAAATTCCGACATCAGCGTGATAGTATTTTGACGTTACGCAAGGCGGAGAGTACTTTGTGCTGTTTTCTGGAATATGATATTGTCACAGGATCGGGCATGGGAAGGTAATGTTATGAGACAGTCGTCCTTGAATCCTATTTCTAAATATCTTCGCGACAAGACCCGCCGACAGGTGTTGAGCGGGATTGTTGCGTTGCTTTCTGCGGTCGTGGTGCTGGGCGTGGGCCTGAACCTGGTGCAGCCGGCGGAGACGATGACGACGATTTGCGGGAAGGAAGAGCACACACATAGCGACACGTGCTATACACAGGATCTGTCCTGTGGGCGCGAGGGCGAAGAAGGACATGTGCACACCTCGGAGTGCTACAAAAATGTTCTGACCTGTGGACGCGAGGAGCATACCCACACAGAAAGCTGCTATCCGAAGCCGAAGGAATTACCGGCGGAGCCGGAGCTGGCGGTGGAAACCGCACCTGAAGCACAGCCTGAGGCAGTCAAGGAAGAAGCGGAGA
Source organism: uncultured Lachnospiraceae bacterium (assembly GCA_900313745.1). Lineage (GTDB taxonomy): Bacteria > Bacillota > Clostridia > Lachnospirales > Lachnospiraceae > CAG-791. The sequence goes on along the minus strand of OMSM01000403.1, from coordinate 7,386 downwards.
GCCCCTCGGAGACCGGACAGCCGGAAGAAAGCGCCGAGCAGGTTGAGCGCGGCGAGGGAAACGCGGAACCGACAGACAACATCGAAACGGCAGATAATATCGAGAGCAGCGAAAATACAGATAATACGGAAGTCTCCGAGACCGGCGAGGTGCCGATTGGGACCGCAGCGGAAGACGAGCCAGCAGAAGAAGCGGAACCGACAGAGACGGCGGACGTGGTGGACCTGAGCGTGAGCGCACAGGCGGATATGCTCTCGTGCTTTGCGGGCGATGAGGTGAGTTTTCGCCTGAGCCGCGGAGAGGGTGCGGAGGAAGCGACGTGCCGGATCGTGGTGAAGCAGGGCGACATCGTGCTGTACGAGAGCGAGGAGTTCAGCGATACGGTGTCCGTGCAGACTCAGAAAGTGAAGAACATCACGGCGATCCGCCTGCAGGTGACGCTGACGAGCGCGAACGGCGAAACGGCGGCGGAAGCAGAGATCCCCTGCGCGGTGCACGATCCGGAAACGCGCGCCACGTGGGAGCGCACGATGCGGGGCACGGAACTGATGGGTGAATGGCCGGCGGATCTTTTGACGATCGCACAGACGCAGCTGGGATACAGGGAAAGCGAAATAGACTTCATCGTACGGGAAGACGGAAGCCGACAGGGGTGGACGCGGTACGGCGCTGCCTTTGGCATGCCGTATGAAGAGTGGTGCGCGATGTTCGTGTCGTTCGGCTTGAACTACGCGGAGGTGCCGGAAGCGGAATTCCCGCGGAGTGAAAGCTGCCAGAGATGGATCGGCGCGCTGCGGTCGATTGGACTGTACGCGAACGCCGACCGGTACGGCGAAGAACTGCTGCCGGGAGATCTGGTATTCTTCGATTGGGAGAAGGACGGAACGGCGGACCACGTGGGCATCTTTGTGGAATACGGCACGGATGAGAAGGGCCGGGTGACGATCCGGACGCTGGAAGGAAACCATAACCGCAGCGTGGGGTACGTTACATACCTGAAAAATGAAGAGACGATCCTCGGCTACGGCTTGGTGAACGAGGCCTACGAGCAGTGGCTCGAGAGGCAGGAAGCGACGGAGGCCGCCGCGGAAGCCGAAGCCGCCGCGCATGAAGCTGCAGAAGATGAAACGAAAGAAAACGAAGACGCAGAGGATGAAACCGCGGCGAATGAAAACGTAGAGGAAAAGATCGAAGAAGAGACAGAGAACGAGGAAACGTCCGGGACAGAGGACGCAGGCGAGACGCCGGTCGTTGCTTTGACCGAGGCGGTCAGCGGCGCGGGGGATGAGGCTGGCGAAGGTGTGCCCTCGGAGGAAACAGGAGAAGTGGCTGCCGAAGAAACCGGAGCCGAATCCGGCGAAGATACGGACGAGGAATCCGAAGACGAGACGGGCGAAGAGTCCGGGGAAAGCGAAACCGCGGAGCACACGGGGCTGGCGATCGTATCGCTGAACGCGCCGGAAAGCGCTGTCGTCGGCCGGGAAGCGGTCTGGACGTTCGAGACGCACGGCGCAGCGGGGCTGACGTTCCGCCTGATGGATCCGGAAGGGAACGCGGCCGGGACGGGGCTGCTCGGAATCGAGGAGCAGGAATATGCCTTTGTGCCAGAGCTGCCGGGCGAGTATCGCTTTGAACTGACGGCTGTGGACGGCGAAGGCGAGACTGTGACGGAGAGCGCCGTGACAGTGGCCGAGGTGCGCTGTGAAGCGGGCGAGTTGAACTACGTCGGCACGGACTACAGCGTGCGCCTGAGCTACGGCGAGGACGCGGGCATCCCGGTCGGCGCGGAGATCGCTGTGAGGGAGATCGTGCCGGGAACGGAAGAATACGAGGCGTATTTGGAACAGGCCGGCCTGGCGCTGGAGCTGGACAAGAGCAGCGCCGCGGCACGGTTCTTTGACATCACCATCCTGTTCGGCGGCGAGGAGATCGAACCGACGGGCGCGGTGCAGGTAGAGATCGTCTGTGCGCAGCCGGAGGATCTGAACACGGAGGCGGTCAAGCTGGACGTGGTCCACATCGACGGCGAAGGCGACGCGACGGTGCTGGACGCGCAGGACAATTCCGCGGCGGAAGACGAAGGCGTGACCGCGGCGAGCTTTGAGACCGACTCTTTCTCGGTGTTCGGCGTCGTGTATTCGAAGATCGAGAAAAACGTCCTGGCGAGCGACGGACACAACTATAAAATTACCGTGACCTGCGGGACCGATTCCGGCATACCGGAGGACGCCGATCTGGCAGTTGAAGAGATTCTCCGTGCCTCCGAGCTGTATGAGGAGTATGTTGCGAAAGCCGAGAGCGCGCTTGGCCTGGAAAGCGGCAGCGCGGAGTATATCCGGCTGTTTGATATCAGCATTGTCGACAAGGACGATCCCAGCGTCAAGTACCAGCCTGTGGCGGGGAGTACGGTTGACGTGCGCATTGAACTGATGGACAGTGACAGCGAAAGCCTGAGCGTAGTGCATTTTTCCGACGAGAACGACGCGGGCGCTGTGGTGGACGCGGAAACGGAACAGGGAACGGTCTCTTTTGCGGCGGATGGCTTTTCTGCCTACGCGATCGTCGATGGGCCGGCTGCGGTTCCGATCGGCTGGCGCACCATTACATCGGTCGATGAATTGATCCAGAGGACGGAAGGACTTTATATCGGGCATACAAAAGGCTATTACTTTACCAATACCACAACGGGCGACAACAGCAGAACCGGTATCAAGAAAACCAAGCCGGCCCAGAGTTATCCGGCAAGCGCTGCTTCGAAATATTTCTTTGAAGCAGTTGCCGGTTCGGACAATCAGGTCTATGCGTACTGCTTCGCAGCCGACGGCGAAACCAGGCAGTATGTGTATAACGGAAACAACAACAGCCTGTCCTTCACCACAGACCCTTCCGAAAAGACAGCTTTTACGGTGTCACAGTCGAGCAACGGCTCGTTCACTTTCAGGAATGGCAACTGGTACTGGAATATGCAGGGCGGCGATAAAGGAGAAAGATTCTGCTCTTATAATAGTGCCAATGACCAGAACAACGAAATGAATCTCTGGTATTATGAGACAGTGACCAGCGATCCCTATGAGCTCGGCGGAAAATCCTACGGCCTGATGAACTGGAACGGCGGCGTGACGGGCAAGGCGATGATGGCCAGCGCTGTGGCCGGGAATGCCCTGGAAGCCAAGCCGCTTACGGTGCTGAGCACATCGAACAATTCGAGCCAGCTGTTCGTTCCCAACGACAGTGATATCTCGATGTGGAGCTTCGAGTGGGTCAGCGACGACCTGTATTACCTGAGCGCGCAGACTTCCGAGGGGATGAAATATCTTGCCATCAGCCCGAGTGGTCTGGCCATGGTCGACACACAGGAGGCAGCTGCCCGGATCCAGGTCGTTCCCGGTACGGGGGTGCACACAGGGGAAATCTGCCTGAAAGCGGGAGATACGACCCTGACCTACAGCGGCGTGACCGAGACGGGATTCTCTGTCGGCGGCAGCGCGGGCAATGAATGGCTGCATCTGGTCGAGCTGTCCGATCTGACAAATGATTATTTTATGACGTATTCCGCCAAAAAGGTCAGCATTTCGGACGCAAATATCACGACTGGCTCAAAGATCATCCTCTATACCCGCAGCTGGAATGAACAGAAGAAGGCATATGAGTTCTTCGCAGTGGATCATAACGGCACGCTGGTACCCTGCTTCGAGACCGGCGATTCAATTGAGTGGGTCGGCAACAGGACCAATACCCTGCTGTGGCAGTTCACGGAATATGAAGACGATGGAACCCCCAACGGCTATTTCGAGCTGTTCAATCTGTACTCGCAGCAATACCTGGGGCCGAAGATGCAGGGCAATGCGATTCTCTCGGCCGATCCGGTCGGCATCAACATGAAGGGCCGGCAGGATGGCCAGTACTACTCCACTATCCTGGCCTGGGATGACCCCGACTATGCCTACGCAGGCCTGAAGGTTGAAAACGGTCAAATCGTGCCCTGCCCGCGTTCTGAGGCGATGGATTTCTATTTCGCCGAGATGGAAGATATTCCGGTGGACGACACGCTGCACACGGTGGACACGGTGGACAATGGCCTGTTTGGCATCACCATGAAGATCGTGAATTTTGATAACCGGACAGAGATGAACACTTTCCTCGGCAGCACCGCAGGAGGCGCGGTTACGACGCTTGTCCAGGGGCTGCTGTCGACCAATCTTGGTGACAACGGCTACCCCACAGCAAAGAAAGGGTCTCTGGGAACGCTGTTCGCCGGTGCTCAGGAAGTGAACCATCTCTTTATTGAGAGCATTTACAACACATCTGGCTATTTTGAATTTGACAGCGCAGAAAACTTTGCCAGTCTGAATGGGGACGGCTCGTCCTTCACGGTGTACAAAGAATTGGGCACCAATGACATCGACCACAGGACCACACTTCAGCATGGGCAGTTTTTCCCCTTTAATGATATTGAAGCAGGCACCTTTACCTCCGTGAACAGGGAGAATATGTATGCGACCACAGGCGGGATCCTGCCGGACGGCAATCCCCGCAAGTATGAACAACTCTACCTGGTAAAAAACACGGATTACTATTTCGGCGTGGAGCTGGAAGCTTCGTTTACACAGACCCCCAACGGCCTGGATGCCTGGGGACACGATATCATCTTCGAATTCACAGGCGACGACGATTTCTGGCTCTACGTGGACGATGAGCTGGTGATTGACCTGGGTGGTATCCACAGCGCGGTGCCCGGCAGCGTGAACTTCAGGACAGGCGAAGTCAATGTCAACGGAAGACATACCACGCTGAGGGATCTGTTCTATAACAACGCCATAAAGCGGGGCGCCACGGCAGACCAGGCTCAGGAAATTGTTGCCAGTAAATTCGTCCAGAATGCTGACGGAAAATGGGTCTTTAAAGATTATACCGACCACACCATGCGGATTTTCTATATGGAACGCGGCGCCGGCGCTTCCAACCTGCACATGCGCTTCAACCTGGCCGCGGTCAAGAAGGGAACCGCACAGCTGACCAAGACGGTCTCCGGGATTGACCAGATGGAGTCCATGCTTGCGGAGTTCCCGTACCAGATCTGGTATAAAAAAGCCGGAAGTGACGAGGAGTATCTCCTGCAGAACTTTATTGCGCCCGTAACGGAGCACGATACGGAGGCGAATCCGTATGATTACGTGTTCTACGAAGGCACCTCTACACCGGTCAAGTTCATGCACAGCTTTACCGTGCCGGGTACGGGGCTGATCTACGATGACGTCTTCTTCCTGAAGCCCGATGAAAGCGTTGAGATCAACTTCCCCGAAGGAATGACGGAATACAGGATCGTCGAGTGCGCCGTCAATACGGCGGTCTATGATCAGGTCACCGTTTATGACAGCGCTTCTATCGACGGACGGATGATCTCCGGAACTGCTACGGAATCCGAAGGCCGTAAGGACTTTGGCATCGACTACGCCACGACCGAAACACGCTCCCGTGTCCACTATGACAACCAGGTCAATCCCGACGCGATTCGCAACGTGACCTTCACCAAAAAGCTGTACGACGAAACGGGTGAAAAGGCGATACAGGATGACGACGCCAGATTCAGCTTCCGCCTCTACCTGGGAACGGAGTTCTATGTGCCCGCCAGTGAAGAGGACGAATTGGTACTGCCGTCGGCGAACATATACAGGTATCACGTGAAGGATCCGAACGATAATTACTGCGTGTGGGTCAAGGATTCGGGTATGGAAGGCGGACACTTCGATTCCACCGGCATATCAGAGTTCAGCGCCCTCACGGAAGAACAGAAAAAGGCGGCCAGCTTTGATACGTCCATCAACGGCGCCATTTCCAAGATCCCCGCTTGGTATACGGTGGAAGTCCCGCAGGTGCTGGCAGGCACGCAGTTCCAGATCGTGGAGCGCCCCTGGGAGATCCCGGACGGGTATTCCTACCAGAAATACGTATACAATGACGTCGAGCAGAAGGTTGGCGATGAATATGTGCCCGCGATCACCGGCGTGCGGGATACCGTAGTCGCCGGCACCGACCAGGACCATCCCCACCATGTGGATATCTGTAACCTGAAGGGCTGGGGACTGCGCGTCAACAAGACCTGGACGGACGCGGATTATATGGCCGACCGCAAGCCGACTTATTTTGCGGTGTTTACCGCGGGGGACAACGACAATCTGACACTGGTCCCCGGCACTGTGCGCGAGCTGAAGTATACGGATTCGCCCCAGTCCGTTTACTGGTATTTCCAGACGCTGCCTGTGCCGGAGGTGACGGACTTTGACAAATACGAGATCCGTGAAGTAGAGATCGCAAACGCTAACCCGAATGTGAACGACGAGGGCGTCGTGACGAATCCGGAAGAGGTCACCGTCATTGGAGAAGGCGAATCCCTGACCATACAGGGCAAACAGAAGGGAGAGAATGCCTTCATTGACTACACCTACAACGTGAAGTACGATAAAGGCACCTGGGAACACACTTCCAATGTGCGCACGGACAGCGTGACCAATGACCGTCCCGGAATCATCCTGAAGAAAACGAAGTGGGACGGGGAGACTCCGCTGCAGGGAGCTGAGTTTGTGCTCTCCCGCAAAGACGGGGAAGGCAGTGAAACGGTCATCGGAACCTTTGAATCCGGAGCGGACGGGGTGATCACCACCGCGCACCTGGGCAGCAACGTGGATTATATCCTGACGGAGACGGCCGCGCCTCAGTTCTATTACGGTTTGGATACGCCTCTGACGATCCGCCTGGACGGCGAGGGGAAAATTACCGTCACGACAAGCGAGCCGAGTGAGGAAAGCTATATTCTAACCCCGGCGAGCGAGGACGCCCCCGCGACGCTGACCGTCAAAAACCGGCCCTTTACGCTGCTCGTCAAAAAGGTGGACGGCGCGACTGCCGAGCCGCTGGCCGGAGCCAGATTTGCCCTGTATGGCCGAAGGAAAGTCGGCGACGTAGTGACCACCGATGCCGATCCGATACCGGGATATGAGAACCTTGTTACGGATGGAAACGGCATCGTACCTCGGATTGATGAAACGCTTCCGGCCGGTCTGTATGCGATCAAGGAACTCGCGGCTCCGAACGGATATACCGGTTTCCCGGAAGGATTCGAGATTGCTTTTACCATCAGCGGAAAAGGGATCGTCACAATAGACAGCAGCAATTACGCAAACTGGCTTACTTATACGGTCGATCTGGAGACCGGAAGTGTGGACTATGTGATGACGATTCCGAACGATGCGATGACCGCAGGGATAATCCTCAACAAGGTTGCCAAGGGGACCACAACACTCCTGCCCGGAGCGGAGTTTGAGCTGACTCGCAAGAACAGTGAGGGAATCTATGCGACAGATGAGAGCATTGAGGCGACGAAAGCAG
>OMSM01000402.1 GCA_900313745.1 uncultured Lachnospiraceae bacterium | reverse complement strand
GATCTCCGCCGTTGCCTCACCAGTATCTTTGACAAGTCCACCTATGAGAATTACGAGGTGGTGATCGTCGAGAACGGAAGCACGGAGGAGGCGGTGCGGAAGTACTACAGGGAGCTCATGGGCGGGCCGTACAAGGACCGCATCCGTATCCTGGAGTACGTTCCGGTGGAGAATGCCGCAGGGGAATCCGGCGGAGCGCAGGAAGGCAGTGCGTTCAACTATTCGGCAATCAATAATTTCGGCGTGAAAAATGCGCGCGGAGAGTACATCCTCCTCCTGAACAATGACACCCAGGTAATCTCGGTGAACTGGATAGAGGAGCTTCTGATGTACGCCCAGCGCCGGGACGTCGGCGCGGTCGGCGGCAAGCTCTACTACGAGGACAAAACCATACAGCACGCCGGAATTATCCTCGGGCTCGGCGCCCACAGGACGGCCGGCCATCCCTTCTACAAGCAGCGCAGGGAGAATCTGGGATACATGGGGAGGCTCTGCTACGCCCAGGATCTCTCGGCGGTCACCGGCGCATGCCTTATGGTGAAGCGGGCGCTGTGGGATGAGCTGGGCGGGCTGGACGAAAGTTTTGCCGTGTCCCTGAATGACGTGGATTTCTGCCTGAGGCTGAGACAGAAGGGACTGCTCAACGTGTTCACCCCTTTCGCGGAGCTCTATCACTTCGAGTCCGCGTCGAGAGGCTCGGACCTCTCCGGGGAGAAGGCTGAGCGCTACAACAGGGAGTCGGAGCATTTCCGCACGCGCTGGAAGGAAGTGCTGGAGAAGGGCGACCCCTATTACAATGTGAATTTCTCGCTGGACCGCAGCGACATGTCCTTAAAGGTGGACGGCGAGGCGGTGCCGCTCGGCGGGGATTAAAGTTTGAACGTACTGCCGGCGCAGAACGTTCAAACCGCGCCAACGGTGCTGACGCACCGGGCGTCGTATCCGTCAGAAACGCATGCGCGGATTCTGCCGGATGCGGGAGCTGGTTTTGAAAGGAGAGTATAATGGCAAACCGGGTTGAGGAACAGTACAACTATTGGCTGAATGACGCCTATTTCGACGAGGCGACCAAAGCCGAGCTCAGGGCGATCGCCGGAGACAGCGCGGAGATTGAGGAGCGCTTCTACAAGGATCTGGTGTTCGGAACAGGCGGACTGCGCGGCGTGATCGGGGCCGGCACGAACCGCATGAATATCTACACGGTCAGGAAAGCTACCCAGGGACTGTCCAACTACATCAAGAAAAACGGCAGCCCCGAGAAGGGCGTCGCGATTGCCTATGACTCCCGCAGGATGTCCCCCGAATTCGCTGATGTCGCTGCGCTTAACCTCGCGGCCAACGGGATCAAGGCATACGTCTTCGATTCCCTGCGTCCCACCCCCGAGCTCTCCTTCGCGCTGCGCTATCTGGGGTGCCAGGCGGGCATCGTGATCACCGCGAGCCACAATCCGCCGGAGTACAACGGATACAAGTGCTACTGGGAGGACGGCGCGCAGATGACCCCGCCTCACGATGTCGGCGTCATCGCCGAGGTCGAGGCTGTGACCAGCTACAACGACGTGTACACGATGGATAAGGAAGAGGCGGTCGCTTCCGGTCTCTACAACGTTATCGGCGGAGAGGTCGACGACGCCTATATCGCCGCAGTCCGCACCCAGAGCCTGCATCCCGACGCGATTGCGGCCCAGGCGGACAAGCTGAAGATCGTCTATACCCCCTTCCACGGAACCGGCCTTGTCCCTGTGACGAGAATTCTTAAGGAACTGGGCTTTAAGCATGTCACCGTGGTTCCGGAGCAGGAGCTTCCCGATCCCGATTTCACCACCCTCGATTACCCGAATCCCGAGGATCCCAAGGCATTCACCCTTGCGCTCGCACTGGCGAAGGAGCAGGATGCGGACCTCGTCCTTGCAACAGATCCCGACGCGGACCGTCTGGGCATCTACGCGAAGGACGCCGGGACCGGGGAATACATCCCCTTCACCGGCAATATGTCCGGCACGCTGATCGGTGAGTACGTGTTCTCCCAGAGGAAGGCCCTCGGACTCCTTCCGGAGAATCCGGCCCTGATCACCACCATCGTCACTACGAACATGGTGCCCAGAGTCGCCGCGGAGTACGGTGCGGCGTGCTTCGAGGTGCTTACCGGCTTCAAGTACATCGGCGAGAAGATCAAGCATTTCGAGGCGGATCACTCCTACAATTATGTATTCGGCCTTGAGGAGAGCTACGGATGCCTTGCCGG
>OMSM01000396.1 GCA_900313745.1 uncultured Lachnospiraceae bacterium | reverse complement strand
TATCTCGGTGAGAGCATGTGGCCTTACCGCGGTTCGGACGGAGCGCCGATCGATACCGCCGGCTTTAGGAAAGACTACTTCTATTACTTCCGCTCGATATGGAACGAAGAGGAGGAGACTCTTCACCTTCTGCCGCATTGGAATCATGAAGGCCGGGAGGGAGAGTATCTGGACGTCCTCTGCTACACCAGCTGCGAGGAGGTAAAGCTCTACATAAACGGCAGGTATGTGGGTTCCGGCAGTACTTACTGCCCGCGATACGGCTTTGAGAAGAGCTGGGGAGACAACCCAAGAGTAAAACCCACTACCAATGATCTGCATCTCAAATTCAATGTTATTTATGAGCCGGGCGAGCTGCGCGCGGTAGGATACCGCGGCGGAGAAATCGTTGCGGAGACCTCGGTCCGGACCTCCGGCCCTGCAGTGAGGCTGGAGACGTCTGTTTTCCCGGCTGATCCGGGGGAGATCCTGCAGATTGAGCTGAAAGCGGTGGACGCGGAGGGAAGATATGTTCCCGACGCCTGCCCGAGAATCTGCGCGGAAGTCCGCGGGGGGGAGCTCATCGGCATGGACAGCGGAGATCTTGGCGATCTTACCGGCTATAAGGAGCCGGAAAGAGCGATGGTGGGCGGACTCCTCCTTGTCGCTGTGCGGCCGGAGAAGAATGAAGAGGTAAGTATCCGCTTTACTGGGGAAGGCCTTGAGCCTTTGGTGTTTAAGACCGGTGCGGCACAGCAGGGACCGTTTCCGACAAAGTTTTGACAGGAGCATATCATGATCAGAGTTTATGATATCAGAGTGAATCACTTAATATCACCTCTCGGACTTGGGGATCCGGCACCCCGCTTCGGGTGGAAGATTGAGAGCGACGGGCACTCCGTCTTTCAGACTGCGTACAGGGTTACAGTGTATTCCGGTGAGAGGTGTGTTTTTGACACCGGTGAAGTGCGCTCGGACGAGACACAGAATATTCCCTACGTGGGAGAACCTCTTGAGAGCAGGGAAAGGCTGAGAATCCGGGTGTGCGTTAAGACCACGGCAGGCGAGGCCTCGGCGGAGAGCTTCTTTGAGATGGGACTTCTCCTGCGGGAGGACTGGGAAGGCCGGTTCATCGAGCCGGAGAACGAAGACGCGGATATTCTGAATCCCTGCCCGGTGCCTTATCTGCGCAGGAGCTTTACGGCAGGAGAAGATCTTATTTCTGCCCGTATCTATCATACAGCCCACGGTCACTACCGCTTTTTCATTAACGGAAAGAAGGGCTCTGCGGCGGTCTTTGCGCCGGGAGATACGAACTATACCGTTCGCCTGCAGTATCAGACCGATGATATAACCCATCTCATTGAGCCGGGGGAAAACGTCTGGGCGGTGAAGCTGGGCGACGGCTGGTACCGCGGGGGATACGGCGCGGGAGGAACCCGCTGCGCCTATGGAAGAAGAGTCCACTATCTTGGGCAGATTGAGCTTGTGTATTCCGACGGCCGGAAAGAGATCATCCCGACGGATGGGAGATTTGTAACAGCCACTGGCGGTCTCAGGGAGGCTGACCCCAAGATCGGCACGGTCTATGACGCCGGCATGGAGCCGGAGGGCTGGATGGAGACCGGCTTTGATGACAGCGGATGGACACCGGTCCATATCGCCCCGGAGAACGACCGGTACTTTGGCACGCTGACCGCGCAGGAGAGCGCTCCGGTGCTGGAACAGGAGGAGCTGTCCGGAAGGCCGTTTAAAGATGGCAATAATGACCTGGTCATAGATTTCGGACAGAATATTGCCGGTTATGTGCGCATGAAGCTTCGGGGACTTAAAGCCGGAGACAAGATCTCGCTGGAACACTGTGAGATGCTCCACGACGGCTGCTTTGACGACTCCAATGTGTTCATAAAGGAAACCAGCATCTACGACCGCTTCCAGAGCGTCATTTATACCGCAAAGGGAGATGCTTCCGGGACGGAGGAGTTTTGCCCCGAATTCTCCATATTCGGTTTTCGGTATGCCCGAGTGAGAGGCTATGAGGGAGAGATACAGCCGGGAGATTTTACGGCAGTAGCGGTCTACTCCGGGCTCCGGACGACTTTCCGCTTTAACTCTTCGGATACGCTTTTAAACCGCCTATATCAGAATTCGCTTTGGAGCCAGAAGGGAAACTTCCTGGATGTCCCCACCGACTGCCCCACGAGGGAAAGGGCTGCCTGGTGCGGTGATGCCCAGGTCTACGCGAAGACAGCTGCGGAGATGATGGATGTGTACAGCTTCTTCGAGAAGTGGATGAAGGATGTGGAGAGCGAGCAGGGAAAAGACGGCGCGGTCCCTTCCATAGCCCCTTCGTCGGGGTTCCATGACGACGCTTGCAGGGAAGCTTTTGCCGAGGCTGTCTCCACGGATCCGGGCAAGAAAGGGAAGGTGTTCCTTATCCACAGGCCGGACGAGGACGAGGAGGACAGGGACAGCCCGGACGGCTCCGTGGGATGGGGCGACGCTGCCGTGATTATCCCCTATCGGATGTATATGGCCTACGGCGACAGGAGGATTCTCGAGAACCAGTACGGCTCCGCGAAGCGGTGGGTGGACAATATGCTCCGGCGCGCGAAGAGAAAGAACCCTCTCTATCTGGAGGAACCCTGGAACAGTGAGGCCACCGAAGGGTGGGGACCAGACAGCGACTATATCTGGGATGCGGGTTTCCACTGGGGAGAGTGGTCTGAGCCGGGGTTTGTCCTCCGCTATTTCCCGCCGGGATTCATCGAGGGCATCGCGAAGAAGGGACAGCCTGCGGTGGCGACGGCGTATCTGAGCTATTCGACCGGGCTTCTTTCCAAAATAGCGGGAATACTCGGAAAAAAGCATGATGAGGAGCATTACCGCTCAGTCTCGGAGCATGTGGCATCTCTATACGAAAAGTATCTTGTGGAGGAAGACGGCACAGTCCGGTTCTCCGATGAGGGCAGGCAGGCGCCGTATGTCAGGGCACTTCAGTTCGGCCTGGTAACCGGCGTGAAAAAGGAGAAGGTGAAGGAGAAGCTTCTCTCGCTCGTCGTGAAGGCGCGGTATCACTTAAACACCGGTTTCCTGTCCACGCCTTTCCTTCTGAATGTCCTCACGGACTGCGGATACACGGATGCCGCGTACAAGGTGCTTCAGCAGACAGGAAACCCCTCCTGGCTGTATCCAATCACCAAAGGGGCGACGACGATATTTGAGAGCTGGGACGGCGCGAACCTGTTCTTCGGATCGTTTAATCACTACAGCTACGGAGCGGTATGTGACTATCTTCTGAGCTATGTCTCAGGCGTGCGTATTGACGAAAGCGCGCCGGGCTACAGGCATTTCTTCATAAAGCCGGTACCTGGCGGAACGCTTAAGGCGGCATCAGCGGAATTTGACAGTGTTCACGGGCTGATCCGCTCCTCGTGGCAGATCGACGGGGATCAGACTAAGTTTTCATTGGAGATCCCGGCGAATACTACTGCCGACATCGAGCTTCCCGACGGCTCCAGGTTCCATGTGGGGAGCGGGAAGTACAATTACTGCATTTAAATCCGGTTACGGGATCAGACGGAGAAGGGTATAGGAAAAGGAGGTCAGAATGAGTCAGTTTGAGCATCTGTTTTCCCCGCTGAAGGTGGGGTCAGTTTATTTGCGCAACCGTGTGGTCGCGGCGCCGATTACCAAATATGTCTACGAGCAGGCTCCTGCCGAGAGCCTTGAGATCATCGCCTCCAAGGCAAGGGGAGGAGCCGGACTGGTTATTCTGGGGTCAGTGCCTGTAAACGACGCGGAGTCCGTCATAGTGGAAGGTTTCTCCTCCAGCCTCAACGGACCGAAGAAGTCCAAGTACCAGGAGGAGCTCTCCATCATCCATCAATATGGCGCGAAAGCCAGCGTGGAGCTGCATCACTGCGGCTACTTCGCAGGACTCTTCAGCCCCGGAACCACACCTGTAGGGCCTACGACTCAGATGATAGGCCACGGGGATTTTCAGGGCTATCAGGGAATCATGCCTCCCAGAAAAGGGGAGCCTCCGCGCCCGGACATGAAGCGGCTGGCGGTTGGAATGGACGAGGCCAGGATGAAGATGGTCATCAGCGATTACGTGCGTTCGGCTCTGACCGCGAAGGAGATGGGGTTTGATATGATCATGCTTCATTTCGCTCATGGGTGGCTTCCTGCGCAGTTCATGTCCCCCTTCTTTAATCACCGGACGGATGAATACGGCGGCTCCTTCGAGAACCGGATCCGCTTCCCGATGATGATTCTTGATGCTGTGCGGGAGGCGGTCGGCCCGGACTATCCTATCGACATGCGGATCGCCGCGAAGGAATACGTGGAGGGCGGCCTTGAGCCGGAGGAAGTTATCGAATTCGTGAAGAGGGCGGAGAGCAAGCTGGACATGGTCCATGTGTCTTCCGGCCTGGACAAGCTGCTCGGCCCGACCAGTTACATAGAATCCCCTTCTGTCCATCCTCACCGCATCAACGTGAAATTTGCCGAGGCCATGAAGCAGGCCGTGAGTATTCCGGTGGTCACTGTCGGCGCCATCACGATGCCGGATGAAGCGGAAGAAATCCTGTCGAAGGGACAGGCGGACGCCGTGGCAATCGGCCGCGGGCTGTGCGCCGATCCCGATTGGCCGAACAAGGCAAGAGAAGGCCGGGTCGGGGACATCCTTCCCTGCATCCGCTGCGTGTCCTGTTATACCGTGGCAACCGGCGGACCTACGCAGGGCTGCGCGGTCAATCCCCGCTACGAGCGCGAACTGAGGCTGCGCACGGAGGAGCGCCCCGCAGCAAGAGTTAAGAACGTCGTGGTCGTCGGAGGAGGTCCTGCCGGAATCCGCGCGGCGATGAAAGCGGCAGAGCGCGGCCATAAAGTGACAGTCCTCGAGAAGAGCGGACGGCTCGGCGGGCTGCTCAATGTCTCCGAGGGTGACCCGATGAAGATTGACATGCACAACTACCTGTCGCATCTCCGGTATCAGGCGGAGCATAACGATAATATCGAAGTGCGCCTGAATACCGAGGCGACACCGGAAATGGTGAAGGCAATGAATCCTGACGAGCTGGTGGTGGCTGTCGGATCCGAGCCGGTGAAACCCCGCATTCCCGGGATTGAGCGCAGCAATGTTTACAGTATTCTGGAGGCACATGCGCGTCTTGGTGAAGACTGGGGAGATACGGTGATTATCGGCGGAGGCCCCTCCGGCATAGAGCTTGCCCTGTCTCTTGCGGAGAAAAAGATCCATGTGACAGTGGTGGAGATGACGGAGGACATCGCCGAGAACGGCAACAGCTTATATCACGCGGCCGTGGAGATCCGCCTGAAGGAATTTGCGGAGTATACCGCCGTCTTAACAAAAACACGCTGCCTCGCCATCGAAGAAGAGGGTGTGCGCGTTGAAGCCGGGGAAGGCCGGGAGCTGATCATCCCCGCGAAGGATGTGGTGTACTGCGTCGGCATGCGCGCAAGAAAAGCGCTGGCGGAGTCCTTTTACGGTCTTGTCTACGATGTGAAAATGATCGGGGACTGCATGGGTGCAAGAAGAATCAACGAAGCTTCCCATGAGGGATATTTCGCCGCGTTTTCAATGTGAGCAGTTTCAAAAGAAGAAACCATGGCAGGGCGGAAGTCCGGAGTCCGGAAGTTCTGCCGCGGATGATGAGGAGACAGCAATGATAGCGAAAGTACTGAAGGCAGGTGCAGCCAGGCGCTGTATTAATGTTCCGGAAGAGATGATACCCTATCCCTCCGCCCGAATGCCGGTATGTGAGGGCATTTATACCGACCTGCACGTCCGGGCGCTTGTAATTGACAACGGAGAGACGGAGACAGCAGTGCTGTCCTTCGACCTCGGAGGCTTTCACGGCGCGGAAGATATTAAAGCGTTCATTTCGGAGGGAACGGGAATCCCGGCTGAGCACATCATCACTGCCGCGACTCACAACCATACAGCCTGCGATATGGTCTGGGCGGAGGGACCGGAAGAAGAGGAAGCAGTCCGCAGGTACCAGAGGTATATCCGGGAACAGGCCCTAAGCGCGGTGACTGCAGCAAGAGAGACTGTGCGCCCTGCGAGATATGGTTACGGGGAAGGCTTAAGCTACATCAATGTCAACAGGGATCTTGACTGCGGCAACAGCGGATGGACCCAGGGGCCTAACTATGCTCTGTATTCGGACAAAACTGTTTCCGCTGCAAAGTTCATAGCCGAGGACGGAAGCGTGATTGCTGCGATCGTAAACTACGGCATGCATGCTACCATGGGCTTTATGGAAGTGGACGCGGACGGAAAGAAGAAGTCTTCCGGCAATATTCCCGGGGCAGCCTGCGACTATGTGGAATCCCGCCTTGGGAAAGGCGCGGTAGTTCTCTGGACCTCCGCGGCAGCGGGAGATCAGAACCCGACACTCTTTACGCTCAGAGATTATGATGAGAAGGACGGATTCCCCTACATGGCGAGACTCCTGCCCGGTGCACAGTACCAGCTGATCCGGCTGTTGGGCAAACAGCACGGTGAGGACATCCTGAAAGTACTTAATTCCGTAAAGTATTATAACCGGAACATGCCCGTAACCTTTGCGGAGAATACCATAGAACTCCCGACCCACCGGATTGCGGACGGGCGCCGTGAGATGGAGCTTAACGGACTTGCGAACGCCCTGGAGCGGCTGCCGGAGGGAGAAGAGATGCCGGAGACGACAGATACCGGTGAGACGGTTCCGGTGTACATGCAG
>OMSM01000393.1 GCA_900313745.1 uncultured Lachnospiraceae bacterium | reverse complement strand
ATACCGAGGGTCTCCAGCAGGGCTCCGACCAGCATCATAACAAGAAGCACCACGGTGTGGCGCTTCTGCCTTGAATCCAGTATAAGACTAAGTTTACGAAGGTTGTTCAGCATATATGTAGTATATCACACCTGCTCATTCTGCCGGTGAATCTCCGGCGCCTCATAGCGGTCCATGAAGTCGTCGCCCAGATAGACGGCCTCCTTCACACAGTGCAGTGAGAACGGGACGGTGTAGACCGTCACCACCCGGTCGAACATGAGGCCGTCGATGAAATTCAGTATCTCCATCGGGAAAAACTTGTCCAGCACCACCGCGTCGGGAAAGAGCGGCGCGTAATCGAGCACGTCCCTCGGATGGGGCTTGATGACAATGAGCCCCTCTGCGCCGTCCACGGTTCCGTTCTCCCGGATGAGATCGGCAAAGAGCCGCTTCCTCGTCTCCAAACCGCAGAGCGGCTCCGTGAGCACCAGTACCGTAGGCCTTCCGTCTCCGGCGGCGGCGTCAAGTTTTGCGTCAAGCTCTCCTCTGTTGGCGATGAAGAGCCTGGTCAGGCGCTCCCTGTCGTCCGGGGTGAGTTTTGCCGCAAGCTCCTCCCTTCTTGCCTCCACAGCCTTGGGAACAGGGAAGGGAAGCACCGAGAGGTCGTTCACCTCCATATCGATGCAGTACCTGCTGTACCCGTTCTGGATGAAGATCAGTCCGAGCGCCGCCATGAAGGCCTTCAGCCGGAAATGCCCCCTGTTGTCATAGCGCGCGGTGTCATAGTAGCGAAGGCAGTCCAGGCCGTCCTCCACCGCGTGGTAGCGGATCCGGTTCCCCGCGAGGTAATATCCTATCGGGTCGGAGTCGCAGAAGACGTAGATGTCCTTGTACAAGCGGAAATCTACCGGGACGAAGGGAGCCTCAAGCTCCGCGAAGCGCCGGCAGAACCGGATGCGGTTAATCATGTTGCGCAGGATGTTCCCCGTATCCTTCTTAAGCGGCGCAAGCTCGGGGAAAAAGACGTCCTCCTTCTCGTCGAAGGTGATCACTTCGCCGAAGATCCCGCTTCTTTCCGCGCGCTCCTTAAGGTCCCTGAAATCATTGGACATCGAGGAGAGGACAAGGGCCGCCCCTCCTCTTTTCTCCGCGGGGAGAACCAGCTCCTTCACACAGGCAATATAAGCGTGATAATACGTGTGGCAGACATAAATGCGATCTTTCAAAACTTTACCCCACCCCGCTCCGGCGAAATCCGCACATTCTGTTTTCCCGGGAGCGGCGAACGGTGCCAGGGCACCGTATAGTACGCAGACTGTTTTTTGTTATTCTAGCATAACGCCCGCCGGATGGCTTCATCCGGGGCATTTTCCCGCAGGATATGATAAAATAAAAAGGTTAACAGCTTATTATCTCCAGAAAGGCATTTTCCCGGATGAGGACTCCTTATTATCTCATTGACCAGCAGATTCTCGACGAGGACGCGGACATCTTCCTTCAGTCCATGCGGGATGCCTGGCCGAATTCCAGGCTCTCCTACTCGGTGAAAACCAATGCCCTCCCCTGGCTGCTGTCCCATTATCTCGGAAAGGGGCTGACCGCGGAGGTGGTCTCCGCAGAGGAGTACGAGCTTGTCCGCCGCATCGGCTATCCCATAGACAGGATCATCCTGAACGGCCCGATCAAGGACCGGCGCGTTTTCACCGAGGTCCTGGAGGGCGGCGGGCTTGTGAACCTGGACTCCCGCCAGGAGCTGGACTGGATCCGGGAGCTCTCCGGAAGCGGAAGGAAATACCGCATAGGCCTTAGGGTCAACTGCGATCTCTTAAGGCTCTGTCCCGGCGAGATCCTCGCGGACGACGAGGGAAGCCGGTTCGGCTGGTGCTACGAGAACGGTGAGCTTGGCGAGGTCATCTCCGCCCTGCGCTCACTTCCCGGAACAGAGATTGCCGGGCTCCATCTCCACTCCTCCACCAGGAGCCGCTCGGTCCGGGGCTTCGAGGCAATCGCGTCCTTCGCCTGCGATCTTGCGCGGGAATTCGGCCTGGATCTCTCCTTTGTCGATATGGGCGGCGGCTATGCCGGCGGCATCCCCGGCCATGTGGACTGCAGGGATTACATGCCCGCAATTGCGAAGGTTCTTGCCAGGCAGTTCTCCCCGGAAAGGACAGCGCTTATCGCCGAGCCCGGAATCTCGCTGCTCTCGAGGGGAATCACCCTGGTCACCTCCGTCCTGGACGTGAAGCATATCCGCGAACACACCTACATCGTCACGGACGGAAGCCGGTTCTACCTTAATCCTCAGGTCACCCGGCGCGTGTACCCTCACCACTGCGAATATGCCGGCGGAAGCAGGGAGATCCTGCCGGTCCAGATGATCTGCGGCTCCTCATGCATGGAATACGACCGGCTCTTCGAGGAGAAGGACGCCCCGGCCTTCGCCGGGGGAGATAAAATCATCTATGACCTGGCGGGAGGCTACACCATGGCACTCGTCCCGCTGTTTATCCACTATCCCCCCGCGGTTTACGTGCGGAAGCCGGACGGTACGATGTTTACCGCAAGGGATGCCTGGACGAATGACGAGTTTCTTCAGAAGAACCACTGGGAAGAATAAAGGGCAGGAGTTTCCCGCGGGAACCGGCTCAATAGTACCGGTGATTCACATGATACGGAGAGGTTAACCATGAAAAATCTGGCAATTATCACCGCACGGGGCGGGAGCCGCCGCATTCCGCGGAAAAACATAAAGGAATTCTGCGGCAAGCCCATCATCGCCTACACGATCGACGCCGTCATGCGCACAGGAATCTTCGACGAAGTCATGGTTTCCACCGACGACCAGGAGATCGCGTTCGTCTCCCGCACCTACGGAGCGAGAATTCCGTTCATGCGCTCCGCGGAGACCTCCGGTGATTTCGCGACCACCGACCAGGTAATCGACGAGGTGATCCGCTGCTACGCGGAGAGGGCAATGTATTTTGACCGCTTCTGCTGTCTCTATCCCACTGCGCCGTTTCTGACTGCGGACCGCATCCGCGAGGCCATGGGCATGCTGGACACCCATGAGTCCGTCATGCCCGTAGTCGCCTACGACTACCCCCCGCAGCGGAGCGTCGTCATCCGGAACGGCCGGCTCGAAAGGGCTTACCCCGAGTTCCTTACCACCAGGTCCCAGGATCTGGAGAAGCTCTATCACGACTGCGGCCAGTTCTACGCCTGCCGCACCGAGGCCTTCCTTCGGGACAAAACGACGGATGTGGAGGATCTTGTTCCTCTGATCCTTCCCTCCGGGGAGGTCCAGGATATCGACACCCCTGCCGACTGGGAAGCCGCGGAGGCGAAGTATCTCGCGCTGCACCCGGAAGCTATGATGTGACCGGAGAATTCCGGACAGTAAATTTAAGCCTATGAATAATACTGTAATGATCGGCGGCACCCCCGTCGGGGAGGGCTGCCCCACCTATATCGTCGCCGAGATGAGTGCCAACCACCTCGGGGATTACAGCCGGGCACTTGAGATCGTCCATGCGGCAGCGGAGGCCGGTGCGGACGCGGTGAAGCTTCAGACCTACACCGCGGACACCATAACCATCGACTGCGACGCGCCATGCTTCAGGATCAATACCGGAACAATCTGGGACGGCACCACCTACTACGACCTCTACAAGGAGGCCTATACCCCGTGGGAATGGCAGCCCCGCCTCATGGAGGAAGCGAAAAAGCTGGGAATCGCCTGCTTCTCCTCCCCCTTTGACCGGACCGCCGTGGAGTTCATGGCGGAGATGGACATGCCCGCCTATAAGATTGCCTCCTACGAGATCGCTGACATTCCGCTGATCCGCGCCTGCGCGGAAAAAGGAAAGCCGGTGATCCTTGCAACAGGAATCGCGTCCATGGAGGAAATCCGGGATGCTCTCGACGCCTGCCGGAAAGCGGGCAACGATCAGATCGTGCTGCTGAAGTGCGTCTCCGCCTACCCTGCTCCCCTGGAGGACCTGAACCTCCGGATGCTTCCCACCCTAGCGAAAACCTGCGGCTGCGTGACGGGTCTCTCCGACCACAGCATGAGCTCCGCCGTCGCAGTGGCAGCAGTCGCTCTCGGTGCACACATGGTGGAGAAGCACCTCACGCTCCGCCGGGAAGACGGCGGGGCTGACGGCTCCTTCTCCATGGAGCCCGGGGAATTCGCGGCGATGGTGCGGGATATCCGGGACGTAGACAAAGCCCTGGGCTCCTCCGAATACGCGCTCACCGAACAGCAGAAGGAGGAACACATCAGCGGAAGGTCTCTGTTCGTGGTGAAGGATATCGCCGCGGGCGAGGAGTTTTCCCCGGAAAACATCCGTTCCATCCGTCCGGGCGACGGCCTCGCCCCGAAATACTACGACGAGATAATGGGAAGGCGCGCCGCCGCGCCGCTTAAGCGCGGCAAGCCCCTCTCCTGGGAGGACATAGTGTGAAAAATCGCGCTGAAGCGCCGATTTTTCACACGGCTGTTTGTGCCGGGCCCAAACAGCCCTTATCGCAGCCGGGAAACT
>OMSM01000516.1 GCA_900313745.1 uncultured Lachnospiraceae bacterium | reverse complement strand
CGTATAGAAACGGAAGGGTCCGTAGCTGAAGATCATGCCGAGGCTCATGCCGTTTTCGTTGAGGCGCGTTGGTGCGTTTTTCTTCCGTTCTGCGTACAGGTCACGGATGGACCCGTCGGGGTAGGCGATGCGCCCGTTGGCACAGATGTTCCGGACGGAAAATCCCGGGCATGCGCCCTTGAGGGGGATGATCTGGTCGGTGGCGCCCAGGCGGAATTTCTCCAGCTTCATGCCCCGTTCCCGGGACATGTAGTCGTAGAATTTGCGCATGTGGGTGAGCTGCATGGCTCCGTCGTCCAGCAGGGGAATCGGGTCGTCGTAGGTCGGCCAGCAGCGGTCGATGGCTTTGTCAAAATCCAGGAATTCAGCCACTTGGGAGAATCCACTGAGGAAATAGTCCCCGCCGCCGCGCTGTACCTTCCCGGCGTAGAATTTCTCGCTGCCGCCATGGTCGCAGTGATAGTGGGACAGCATCATGTAATCCACGTGTTTCCCGGCCGGATTGACGCGCTCGACATAGCGGGCGATCCATTCTCCGGCATGTTTGCCAGCATGCGGCAGGACGGGAACGGCTTTCTCCCCCCGGCTGAGGGCATCGTGATCTCCGCAGTCCAGGAGCATCGATGTCCCGTCCGGGAAGATCAGAAACATCGATTCGGCAACACCGGTATAGATGAAATGCACTTGGAACTCACCCGGTTTCCATGCTTTGAGTGGTTTGCCCACAGCAGCGGACCGCCGGCCCGCAGCCAGGGCATCCTGCCAGTCCAGGAGGGCGGCAGCGGCCGCCAGCGAGGAGGTTTTCAGAAAGTCTCTTCTATCCATAATTGATGGGGTTTATTGGATCCTGATTACCAAAGATACGATTATTCTCGCAGGATTACAAGGCGATGCCGCCCCTGGCAGCAAACCGAATTGCCGGGGCGGCACCTGCGGGAAACGCCCGCAACCGTATGGCGTTGTTATCTGAGCTGGAAGAAAACCGGGAAAGTGTAGGTGACCTTGACGGCCCGGTCCCGCTGGCGGCCGGGTGTCCATTTCGGGGAGGCGGAGACCACGCGGACGGCCTCTTGGTCGAGCGAGGAATCGATGCCCCGCAAGACCTTCACGGCAGATACCGAACCGTCTGTTCCGACCGTAAATTGAAGCAGGACACGCCCTTGCACGCCATTTTCCTTGGCAATATCCGGATAGGAGAGGTGCTGGTTCACCCAGCGGGAGAAGGCGTTGGCATCCCCGCCCTGGAACGTCGGTTTGACTTCGACCAGGACGAAAGGGATCTCCTCTTCCGCCACGGTTTCTTCCTGTACGTCTTCGACGTAATCCATGATTTCCACGCCCATGTCCGAGGCATCTTCCAGGTTCTGGAACAAGTTGTCGTCTACTTTGATATCGTCTTCGACGACTTCAATCACGTCGGAAAGGACCGGGATTTTCGGGGCGGACGGTTCCGGGGGAACCTCCTGGGTGATCGGGATGATGTCCTCGATGATGTCGAGGGTCGTATTTCCTTCCAGGGTGGAGACATTGATTTCTCTCGACCGGGATTCCATCGCTCCAAAGAGGAGCAGGAGGGCGGCGACCAGGCCGATTTCTCCGAAAAGGAGCCGCTTGTTTTCAAGGTTGGCCCGTGGGGTTTTTCTCGTTTCCATGATCTTGTGTTTTTTGGGGGTCCGATGCAAAAATAGGGCGTGTGCCCCCGGAAAACCAAAAAAACGGGCCGGAAAAACCTATCGCGGGAGATTTGTAAGTTGTTGAACTGCAGTGGATTAAACATGTTGCGCCGGGCGAAAATCTATCGCTCGGCGCAACGTGTTAATAATCAACCTGTTACAAGACGGTGTCAGGGTCAGCTTTTCTTCAGTTTGAACCCGATTTTCATCTTGTCATAATTGCCGGCGAGGGAACTGACGGCGCCGACCGTGCTGTTCTGCTTCCCGACATACGTCATGATGGTCTTGATGAAGGAAAGGAAGCGGTTGCCTTCGAACAGCATCTGGCAGCCTTCCAGGGTGTTTTCAAGCGTGCCGGTCATCGAGAGGAATTTCAGGGTTTTGCCGAACTTGAGCGTAACGGTCTTGTTGTCGTCGCTGGTCCGCCAGGTTCCGTTTACCGGGACGCCGAGGGCCGTGCAGGTGAAGGTCAGGTCCTCATTGAAGGTGAATTTGAGGGCGCCGGCCTTGATGCCGAACTTGGTCAGGTAATTGTCCACCTTGGACTCCGCACCGGCAGAAACGGCATTTCCGGCCAGGTTGGACAGGGTATTGTCACTTCCCAGGGAGATCGCGGAGCCGGTATAAGTCCAGTTTCCGGGCAGGCTGACCGCGTTTTTGTTGCTGGAATAAGAATAGACCACTTGGGCGGCACTCTTGAGCAAATCGCCCAGTCCTTGTGCAGAGGCACCTGCGGCCAGAAGCAGGCAGGCAGCTGCGGTTACGAGTATTCTTTTCATGTCATTCAGGGTTTAAATTCATGTTAATTATTCTGTATCAGTGGGGTTTTTCCATCCTTGCGCCTTCATGGGGAACTCGACGCCGTCGGGAGTCACCAACACGGCGCCGACTTCCGGCTGGGCCAGGTGCCCGATGATGTCAAAGGTCTGGAAATCGTGCCGGAACTGCTCCAGCTTCAGGATCGGGATGGTAAAGAGCAGGCGGAAGTCCTCCCCGCCGTTCATGGCAGCGGAGACCGGGTCAATGTCCATCTCTTTGCCGAACAGGAAGGAATTGCCTTCGAACGGGATCTTGTCGGCATAGACTTTCGCGCCCAGCCCGCTGTCCCGGACGAGCCGCTTGACGGCGTCCGCCAGGCCGTGGTCGACCAGGTATCCCCAGGACGGGAGAATGCCGGATTCTTCCAGGAGCCCGACGGTGGCGGGGCTCAGTTCCGGTTTGAGGTATGCGCCGACCATCATCTTGTATTTTTCGAGGTCCGGCTGGGCCCCGCCTTCTTTGTCGAAGCGCTGCCTTTCGCGTTCCAGGACGTGCATG
>OMSM01000392.1 GCA_900313745.1 uncultured Lachnospiraceae bacterium | reverse complement strand
GTTGTTGATCTGGTTGGGATAATCGCTGCGCCCGGTCGAAACAACCGCGGCGCCGCCTGCCTTCGCGTCCTCGGGGAAGATCTCGGGGGTGGGGTTCGCGCAGGCAAATACGATGGCATCCCTGTTCATGGTTTTCACCATATCGGTCGTCACCGTCCCGGGGCCGGATACTCCGATGAACACATCCGCGCCGACGAGCATGTCCGCGATGCTTCCCTGCTTTCCTTCGAGATTCGTCACCTCCGCCATCTCTTCCTTGATCCAGTTCAGGCCGTCGCGGCCCTTATAGATGGCGCCTTTTCTGTCGCACATAACGATGTTCTTAAATCCCGCGGACAGAAGCAGCTTGACAATGGCAACGGCCGCTGCGCCGGCGCCGCTGGTGACCACCTTCACCTCTTCCTTCTTCTTCCCGACCACCTTGAGGGCATTGGTGAGGCCTGCCAGTGTGATGACCGCGGTCCCGTGCTGGTCGTCGTGGAAAATCGGGATGTCCGTCTTCTCCTTGAGCTTGCGCTCGATCTCAAAGCACCTGGGTGCCGCGATGTCCTCGAGGTTGATCCCCCCGAAGGATCCGGAGATCAGCGCCACCGTGTTGACGAACTCGTCGACGTCCTTGGTCTTCACGCACAGCGGGAAGGCATCCACATCGCCGAAGGACTTGAACAGGATGCACTTGCCCTCCATAACGGGCATGCCCGCCTCCGGCCCGATGTCTCCCAGGCCGAGCACGGCGGAGCCGTCCGTAATCACCGCGCACATATTGTGCCTTCTCGTCAGATCATAGCTCTTGTTGATATCCTTCTGAATCTCCAGGCAGGGCTGTGCGACGCCCGGCGTGTAGGCAAGGGACAGATCCTCCTTTGTCTTCACCGGCGCGCGGCTGATCACCTCGATTTTGCCCTTCCACTCGCCATGCAGGCGAAGCGATTCCTTTGCGTAATCCATAGCTATACCTCTTCCTCGATCTCCGGTCAGTCCTCAAAGCAGAAATGGAACTGATCCAGTCCGTATTTGTCTCTCAGCTCAACGAATTCCTTCTGGACCGCTTCCGTGACCGGCACGCCCTTGTCCTTCCGGTACATCCATACGTCGTATTCCTTCTCTCCCGCGGTGTAGATGCGCTCCTGACCGGGTGCTTTCTGGGAATTCCGGAGCTCGCGGAGTATATCGCCGGTGGTCTTCTTGAATGCGTCCGCACCCATGAAGGCCTCGGTGTCGATCGCGATGAAGAAATGGCCAAGGTGATAAGGCCTGATCTTTCCGTCCTCATCCTTGCCGTCCAGCGCCTTCAGGAAGATTCCGGACTGAAGTGCTGCCGAGAGGATCTCGACCACCGTGGCATATCCGTATCCCTTATAGCCGGCCATCAGGTCGCCGATGCCGCCGAGAGGAGCGAGCGCCGCCTTGTTGCTGCGGATGTCCCTTAAGATCTGCGCGCTGTCGGTCTCCGTGGAGCCGTCGCGGGCAATCACCATTCCCGCGGGGGTGTCATGGCCGATCCTTGCGTAATACTCGATCTTTCCGTTCTGGATGATGGAGGTCGCGCAGTCCAGCATGAACGGGAACGGCTCGTCGGTAGGCATCCCGAACGTCAGAGGATTCGTTCCCAGCATGTTCTCCACACCGAAGGTAGGCGCGATGGACGGCCTTGCATTGGTGCCGGTTATGCCGATCATGTTCTCCTTCACGGCCATGGAAGCCCAGTATCCGGCAATTCCGTAATGCGAGGAATTGCGCACCGCTGCCATGCCCATTCCGTAGGTATGGGCCTTCTCGATGATCATTTCCATGGCCTTCTTGCTGGCCACCATGCCCATGCCGTCGTTGGCGTCAAGGACTACGGTCGTCGGCGTCTCCCGCACAATGTCGATCTTGGTCACCGGGTTTAAAATACCCGCATTGATCCGGTCAATGTAAATCGGTTTAAAGCGGTTGCAGCCGTGGCTCTCGATGCCGCGCCTGTCACTCTCGAGAAGGACGTCCGAGCAGATCCTCGCATCCTCCTCCGGAACACCGACCTTCATAAACACTGCGGTCATGAAGTCATCCACCTGCTGCCACGGCAGATAAGGCCTGGTATCCTTTTCCATAAAGCATTCTCCTTCCTGAATCGCAAAACCAACGACGGATCTTCCCGTTTTCCCGCCCGTCCGGGGATTCCGGGCCGAAAGCGCGGACACCGGGACTGTCCGTAAACGATCTTATCATAACTGCTTCTGACTGTCACACAACACTGTCTTCGGTCCGGCATCCGTACAGGCTTTTGATCCGGCACCCGCACGGGCACACGGTCCCAGGCCCCGCCGCGCCTCCGCGCGCCGGCTTACTGCTCCCCGTCCGCATAGGCGAGGGCGGCGCGGACAGCTCTCTTCCACTCGGACAGCCTCTTCTCCCTCAGGGTCTCGTTCATGTCGGGGACGAATTCCCTTCCGAGCTGCCAGCCCTTCGCGATCTCCTCCCTGTCCTTCCAGAATCCGACGGTGAGGCCGGCGAGGTAAGCTGCCCCGAGGGCAGTGGTCTCTATGCACTTTGGCCTCCTGCAGACGGTGTTCATCAGATCCGCCTGGAATTTCATCAGGAGATTGTTGGCGCTTGCGCCGCCGTCCACCTTAAGGCTTGTGATCGGGGTTCCCGCATCCTCCTCCATCGCCCGGATGACGTCCATGGACTGGAAGGCGATGGACTCGAGGGCCGCGCGGACGAAGTGCGCCCTCCTGCATCCTCTGGTCAGGCCGACCACGGTTCCCCTTGCATAGGGATTCCAGTAGGGCGCTCCCATTCCCGTGAAGGCAGGTACGATGTACACGCCTGCGGTGTCGTCCACCTCATCGGCAATCTGCTCGGACTCGGAGGCGGTGCCGATGAGCTTCATCTCATCCCTCAGCCACTGGATCACGGATCCCGCCACGAAGACGCTTCCCTCCAGGGCGTATTCCGGAGCTTCCTTATCCGTAGTCGCCGCCATGGTGGTGAGCAGGCCCTTTCCGGAGAGGACAGCCTCATTCCCTGTGTGCATCAGCAGGAAACCGCCCGTGCCGTAGGTGTTCTTCACCTCCCCGGGCGTGAAGCAGCACTGGCCGAACAGCGCGGCCTGCTGGTCGCCGGCGGCCCCGGCGATCGGAATTTCCCCGCCAAGCACGCTCCTGTCGGTGCTTCCGAAGAGCGTGCCCGAGGGATGAACCTCGGGAAGGAGAGACGCGGGCACCCGGAAAAGTTTTAACAGGTCCTCGTCCCAGGAGAGGGTGTGAATGTTGTAGAGCATGGTCCGGCAGGCATTGGTGTAATCCGTCGCGTGGACCCTTCCGCGGGTGAGGTTCCACATCAGCCACGCGTCCACGTTGCCGAAGGCAAGCTCGCCGCGCTCCGCGCGCTCCCTCGCCCCGTCCGTGTGATCCAGGATCCACTCGATCTTGGAGGCGGAGAAATAAGCGTCCGGGATCAGGCCGGTCTTCTCCCTGATCATGGCTGTCTCCTCACCGGAGAGCCTCCCGATGCGGTCGGCCGTGCGGCGGCACTGCCAGACAATCGCGTTGCTCACCGGCTTTCCGGTAGCCCTGTCCCAGAGAATGGTGGTCTCGCGCTGATTGGTAATACCAATGGCGGCGATGTCCTCCGCCGAAGCGCCGACCTGGGCCATCGCCTCCGCGGCGACGGCAAACTGGGATGACCAGATTTCCATAGGGTCGTGCTCCACCCAGCCCGGGTGAGGGTAATACTGCGGGTACTCTCTCTGGGCGAGACTGGCGATATGCGTTGTGTGATCGAACAGGATGCACCTGGAGCTCGTCGTTCCCTGGTCCAGTGCCATAATGTATTTTGCCATAATCCTCCTCCATGTCGTCCGCCGGTGTACTAAGCTGC
>OMSM01000390.1 GCA_900313745.1 uncultured Lachnospiraceae bacterium | reverse complement strand
GTCCTGGAGCCGAAGGGCCCGAAGCGGTATCCTGCGCCGTACATCAGGCACTGATTGAACGGATTCTTTCCGTAGATCCAGTAAATCTGCTCCCTTCCCATCTGAACCAGCTCCTCGTCGCCGAAATAGCGGCCCAGGATGGTCGCGGCCTTGCCGGATTCCAGGTGGACAAGGGCATTGCCCTTGAAGGAGAACCAGACCGGGAAAGCGCGGAGATAGAAGCGCTCGTTGAGCTTTATTCCTCCGGTGATCTGCTCGCGGAGGTTTTCCTTCTCCTCGTCGTACTTCACCACCGGGTGCCCGCCCGGGTGCGAAAGCTCGAAGAGAACCGGATCGTCCACCTCATCGATGGCATAGATTCCCGCGGGAAGCATGCCGTAGGGCGAAGTGGCTTTTTTCGCTTCCTTCAGGAAATCCGCGTACAGGCGCATCGCCTTCTCCCACTCTGCCTTCTCCGGGCTCTCCGGCCGGGAAGTGCAAAGAAGCAGCAGGGCCTGCATGAAATAGTGCTCCCTCGCCTGATGGTTGAAATGGACCGTGGTCCGGTGAGATTTATCCCTGTAGAAAAATCCGGGGATCGGGCAGACGGAGGCGTCCTTCTCCTGGCACTCCAGCATCTTTCCGCCGTACTCCCCGGCGAGCTTCGCGTACTCCTCCGCCTCCGGAGTCTCCCCCTTAAGGGCCTTCAGTGCGATATACACGCGGCTCGCTGCGGCGCTGGCCATGGCGAAGAACAGGGATTCACTGGTGCCGTAGACATGCTCGAACCGGTTGTCCGGCCTGAAGAAGCCCTTCTCCCTGTACACGCTGTCCGCGAAGCCGAAGTCTTCCCGCGCCGCTTCCAGATAGCGCGCGGCCCCGTCGGGATCGCGGTCCCTCAATGCGTATGCCGCGTACCCCAGTGCCGAGGCGCTGATGAAGTTGTCGATGGGGTGGTTGGTGACCCTGACTGCCACGTCGCCGACCTCGCCGGTCGCGCTCGATCCGACGCAGGTCCCGCGGAAGCCGCCGCCGTAGCGCACGCGCAGGGCCATGTCCAGTCCCCACTCGGCCTCCTCCACAAGCCTCAGGTATTCGATCGAGTGCTCCCCGGTTCCGGGGAAGGCTGCCGCGTCGCGCTTTTCCATGCGCTCCGCAGCCTCAAGGAGCGAGATGATGATCTCGTTGGACTGGGTGGAGAACTGGTCGTGCCACGCTCCGACGTAAGGGTGCTTCTTTCCGTTGTACTCCGCAAGGAAGTCGTAGCTGTTCCCCCTGCGGCGCCCCTCGACAGGATAGCCGTCCCTGGCGCAGAAGAAGGCGTTGACGGAGCGCCAGAGCGAATCCTCCAGCACATCCTCCCCTATGGGAAAAACTCTTGTTTTCGCCGAAGGGGTCTCGATATAGTAGTCGCCGGGTTCGGAAACGGCAGTGAAATCAATAATTCCGAAACGTCCGCGCTCATTGCCGGCGTCCTCCACCGTGCCCTCCAGAACGGTCCTTCCGGAGCCGGCTTCCTTCACGCAGAAAGGTTCCCCGGCAAAACTTGCTATGGCCGTCCTCGGCCCCTTGATGTCATATCCCGCGGTCGAATAGGAAATGAGCGGGTAATCCGCGGACCAGCCGTGCGCGAATTCGGGCCTTTCCACCGTCTCCGCCGCGACGCCGTCCACGTAATAGACCACCTCGTCCTTGGAGTCCTCAGCGCCGCGGAGGTAGACGTAGAAGAAAACATTGTCGACGCGGTCCCTCGGCAGATCCTGTATCTCCCAGAGGATATGGTTCCACTGATGGTTCTTCACATGGACGATGTTGAGGCCCTCGCGCCAGAACTTGTCCGGGATCTGCGCCTTTCCGGTGTTGACGATTGCCTCGATGATTTCCACGTTCTCACCGGCATGGCTGATTTCCGGCCTCACCCACGCGGAGAAGCGGTTGTACTCCTCAAGGCTCTCCCCCTTCAGGTCAATGTGCATCCGGATGATCCCCGGGCGCTCCATATTGCTGACGTCGACCATCGGCGTAGGGACCCCCTGCCGGTTGCCGACGGGCGCCCTCATCACCAGAGCGTTTCCGCCGCTTCGGCCTTCGCCCTCCGCGAGGTTCACGCTTCCCGACCCGGTCAGGTACACGCCCTCCATGCCGCCCCCGCTCCAGAGGACCTTCCTCTTTATGACCTCCTTGCCCTCCAGATCCAGGAGAAAGCGCCGCTCCTCATGAACCGGCAGCGGCCTGTGCACATATCCGCTCTGCACAACTTCATGCAGCAACTCACTGTTCATCAGATCACTCCTTGTCGCAAAATACGCGGGGACTGCGCGATAAGGCGCAGCCCCCAAAACTCCCTCAGTCCGGGAGATATCCCGGCAGATGTGTATTATTTCCCAAGAAACTCATCCAGCTGTCTCTGAAG
>OMSM01000121.1 GCA_900313745.1 uncultured Lachnospiraceae bacterium | reverse complement strand
GCCTTTGTATTATGCTCGCCCTCCTCCGCAGGGATATCCATTCCCGCAGCCATTCTCTCCCGGGCATCCGCCGGCAGCGTTCCGCTGTACTCCGCATAGTAGACCTTTTCCGTTCCGTGGGAGGGCGAAATAATCCTGTGGATCAGGTCCCCGTCGTTGGTAAGCAGGATAAGCCCCTCGGCATCCTTGTCCAGCCGGCCCGCCGGGGAGAGCTCCCCGGCACGAAGGACCCCGTCCTCCGCGAGGAGATCCAGCACAGTCCGCTGGTTGTAATCCCTGGTAGCCGAGAGCACCCCGGCAGGCTTGTTCATCATATAGTAGACATACTGGCGGTACTGAACCGTTTTTCCGTCCACCGTGACAACGGACTCCGCCGGGTTAATCCTTACCCCCGGGTCCTTCACGGCTTCTCCGTCAACAGCGGCCTTTCCCCCGCGGATCAGCCCGCGGACCTCACTCCTTGTCCCGAATCCCATATCCGCGAGAAGCTTGTCCAGTCTTATCATTTCCTGCCTTCCGGATCAGTCCTGTTATCCTCGTCCGATGTTGTCTCTGTGCGGTCCTTGTGCGCTCAGGCATTAAAAACGTACCTGTCCAGACGGTCGAAGGCCTCCTTCACGCGGTCAAAGGGCAGCGCAAGGTTCATCCGTATCGTGCATGGCCACTGAAACGCCTCGCCGTCCTGCCAGATCACGCCGTACTTAAAGCCCAGGTCGAGAAGCTCACGGGTCGTCATCCCATGCTCCCCCAGCCACTCCGCACAGTCGAGGTAGAGCATGTAGGTGCCCTCGGGCTTTGACACCCGGACGCCCCCGAAATGCTCCGCGATGTAGCCGCAGGCGTAGTCGACGTTCACGGTAAGCACAGCCTTCAGCTCATCCAGCCACTCCTGCCCTTCCTTCCCGTAAGCGCCGATCAGCGCGTGCATCGAGAGCACGTTCAGGGAGTTGTAGTGGCTGAGCGACTCCTCCTTGTTCAGGCGGTCTCTCAGCCAGTCGCTGTAGACGATGCGGTAGGAGCCGATGAGCCCCGCCAGGCTGAAGGTCTTTGAGGGCGCATAGAAGGCTGCGGTGCGCATCTTCGCGTCCTCGGACACCGACTGCGTGGGAATGTGGCGGTGATCCGCCAGGGTGAGGTCGGACCAGATCTCGTCCGAAATCACGAACACATCGTGCCTTCGGTAGACGTCCATTGCGCGCTCGATCTCCTCCCTATCCCAGACTCTGCCGCAGGGATTGTGAGGGGAGCAGAAAATCGCCGTGTGGATATGGTTTTCCGTGATTTTTCTCTCCATATCCCCGTAGTCCATGCGCCAGATGCCGCTCTCATCCCGGACAAGCGGGCTGTGGACAATCTCGTACCCGTTGTTCTCCAGAACACCCGTAAATCCCACATAGGTCGGGGAATGCACGAGCACCTTGTCCCCTCTCGAGCAAAGTACCCTGAGCGCCGAAGCTACGCCTCCGAGCACGCCGTTCTCATAGGCGATGTGCTCCTTCGTAAGCCCGGTCACGCCGTTGCGCGCCTGCTGCCAGCCGATGATGGCGTCATAGTACTCGTCCCTGGTACTGAAATACCCGAAAAGAGGGTGTTCCAGCCTTGCGCGCATCGCCTCCGTGATGGAGGGCGCCGTGGCGAAATTCATGTCCGCGACCCACATCGGGATCACGTCAAAACCTTCCTCCCTGGGGCCGTGCTCTTCAATAAAATGCCCGCTGTACGGCAGGTCCACCGCGATCGCGTCCCTGCCCCTGCGGTCGTAAAGAGTCGTAAAATCGTATTTCATCTGCTCTCTCTCCTCGTCATTTCAGGAACGCCCCGGCGTTCCTGCCGCGCTGCCCGGAGAAGCGGGGGACTCCCCGGCTGAGCTGAATCCACCGTCAAGGATACGCACCTTCTCCGGGGCAACCCTTGACATGAAGGAGTTATGATACCGCACATCCCTGGTGACGTCTTCCCTGAACCAGGGAAGCATCGGAAAGCTCTCCGCCTCCTCCACCGAGGAAAACTCCACCTCCGCGAGAAGAAGTCCCGCAAAAACTCCTCCGAATACGTCGAGCTCCACTGTGAGCGGGGAGTCCGCCCAGACGCCGCCGAAGTCCTTCACCGGAATCAGGAAGCGCTTCTTTGTAATCACGTTGCCGTCCGTCTTGGCCCGCAGGTGCACATAGCTCTCCTCGGTGAGCGGGAGGTTGTACTCCTCCCTCGCCATGAGCCCGCCGCCCTTGTAGGTCATGTAGTAACGGTCGTCTTCCCTTCGCACCCGAACCACGGGAGAGGTGCAAAGATACCCCTGCTCGATCTCGTGATGCGGATACCGGTCAAGGCTGAAGGGCAGCGACTCCGCTGCCCCTGCCGTGAATTTCCTCTCAATCTCCAAAGCCTTCCTCCGCGCCTGCCCTTATCTCGCAGGGCCGCTGTACACGATCCTCTCCGCCATGGCGTCCGCCGCCTCTTTGCCGAGATAGTGCTCAATGATCGTTAAGGCGAAGGGAATGGAGCATCCCATGCCCCTTCCGGTGATAATATTGCCGTCCACCGTCGCAGGAGCGTGGGTGAGAACCGCGCCCATCATCGCGCTCTCCTGCGCCGGGAAGCAGGTCGCCTGTTTTCCTTCGAGAATGCCGAGCTTCGCAAGCACGGTCGGCGCGGCGCAGATCGCCGCGACCTCTTTACCCGCGTTGTACTGGGCAAGAATGGCGTCCGTCAGCTTCCCGCACTCCCCGAGGTGCGTGGT
>OMSM01000451.1 GCA_900313745.1 uncultured Lachnospiraceae bacterium | reverse complement strand
GAAAATGAGAGCGTTTCCGCGGATGAGGGGAGTGTTTTCGGGGACAAGACGGCCTCGGGGAATGAGAGCGCCGAGCCTGTCGAAGAGGAAGCTGTGGACGGGGAAGCTGTGGACGTGGAAGGCGAATGGGACTGGCTCAATAATGTGAATGTCAGTTACCAGTACAGCTTCGCGGGCTATTCCCGTGCAAGATATGATGTATATATCAATGCAGAGGACAAACCGGACAGTGCCCGTTTTGTCCTGTTTGCAACGAAGGACAGCTCGGTAACCTGGCTTACGGAGGATACGACTCTGAATGCAGTGCCTGCCGGGGCTGTCAGCAGTAACAATGTGGCAGGAAATAATCAGGTGTATAACTTCTTCCTGCCCAACGGGAATGCACAGCTGGATCCGGATAGCTGGTATTTCTGCCGTATGATGGTACAGGACAACGGAGCCTATCATACGCTGGGGGATTCGGATGCCTTTAAGACCGATCCGATCCCGGAGGTGAGCGTGAGTGCTTCCGCCGCAAGCTATACGGCGGATGTTAAGGCCACCTTCAGTTCGGAGTATGATGACGCGGATACGGCGGACTGGCTTCGCAGTCTCAGACCCATTATCATCTATACGGACGACAGCTCCAAGGATCTTTTCAGCGGCAAGAATGTAGCCGAATCCCTGGATGCTTATCAGCAGAAGCAGGTTTACATGCAGTCCGCTTATTTAAAGAGCGAATCAAAGGAAAGTTTTTATGCGAGATTTAACCTGGGAGATGAGGCTGCTCTGAAGCCCGGGAAGGAGTATCGCTATCGTATCGCTCTGGAGGATCTGGACCGCTACTACTTTGTATCCGGTGTGAAAAGCTTTACCACCCGCGCCAGCGTGAGCCAGAGCGCGGTCAGCATCAATGATATCACGATAGTCGATTACGGTTACGAGGCAGAGACCGTCCGTTTCCGTATCGCGAACCCGGACGGGGAAACCATTGTCCGGAAGGAAATACTGAACGGCAGCGGAGTGGTACTTCCGGATGCCGAAGTATGGGAAGTGGATGAAGAGGACGATTATGATGAAGCCGGAGAAGATACAGGCCTGTTGTATGAAACGACGGTTCCGGTCTCTTCCAATGCAACGATCCGTCTGGTGGTCTATACCGGAGAAGGACCTACGGAGACCCCGATCGACTTTGTATTGAGCGGTAATCAGATCAAAAGGCGTGATACCGCAAGCCGCACGATCACGGTAAACTTTAACGAGCTTCTGACCGGCGTCGAGGCAGAATTTACCCTGAAGCCTGTCTATGAAGTGGATGATTACCATGTGAACCTGTATTACAAAAAGGCCACAGACAGCAGCTACTGGGAAGTCAGCAGGAATATGGGTAATGAGGAGCAGTTGCGCGTCAGCGTAAAGGATATGGAGCCGGATCAGGACTACCAGTATTATCTGACCCTTACTTCCCCTTACCGGCTCGGCGAGATCATCTATCAAAACGGTAGTGCCGAAGCACCTCATACCATGCATACCGGAGCGCCTGTGAGCTATACCAGGGACGACTTCAAGGACAAGGCTCTTTATTATGAGTTGGAGGCAAAGGGATGGGAGCTTACGAATGTAAGCCTGGCAAAATGTGAGTATCTCGAGATCGACGGGATCAGCGGGACTACCCCTATCAAATCCCTGGATGATATTCCCGAAAAATTCCCGGGCCTGGAGACATTGGAGATCACAGGGCAGGACATTACGGATATCAGTCCCCTGCTTTCCATGAAAGAACTGCGGAGTGTAAATCTGGCAGTCAATGAGATCGCAACGCTTCCGGATCTTTCCGCTGTGAAATGGCAAAACCTGTCTCTGGTAGGAAACTATGTCACAGATGCATATGTGCGTAGCAGAGCCGGTTTTCGCGGTTCGCTGAATATCTCGGATCCCAGGGAAAGGGAAGTGAGCGCCTTGGAGACGGTCTATACGGATGTGGCCGGTAAATTCCCTCTCGTGCTCCGCTATGACGGCAAAAACGACAACAGGCGCTACAGCTTCACCGTGAGCATGGGAAGTGTGAGCAAGACCTATAACAGATATGACGAAGGCGTGTATTATTCCGGTGAATGCAATTACGGAGCATTTGCGGTTGCGGATATTAAGAATGACTTTTCTCTGGAGAGCGGGAAGGATTACAGCTTCCGTATCATAGTCAGGGATCAGTATCACACGGAAGCGCTTTGTGACCGTACCGTGACCATGCGTTTCGAAACGCCGGAATATAAGCCCGGGGAAGAATATATTACCCCGGCTATGTCGACGCTTAGTCTGTATCAGACGCTTTCCGCCAATACGCTGAAAGAGGATGAGATCCCGGTCCGGGCCGAGATCCGGAAGGGCGGAAAGGTATATTTCACCAGCGATGACCCTGAAGTGAGTACGGGAAATATCTGTGCGGATATGTTCAGAAAACTGCTGGGCTGGAATTCGTACTATGTAGAGAGCAACACCGGCCTGGTATACAATGCGATCAGGATCGATACTTATTTCGATCGAATGCTGATACCGGCAGCAGGGGATTATGATGTTTATTACTATGACGAGAGCGGAAAACTGCTTTTGAAGG
>OMSM01000386.1 GCA_900313745.1 uncultured Lachnospiraceae bacterium | reverse complement strand
GAGACTTTAAGCTGAGACTTTGGTCTCAGCTTTTTTCTTTCCAGTGAAGCCGGTGCAGCTCCCCGTCCGGGACAAGGCCGGGGAACCCGTTCTGCCGCAGCGCCTCATAGAGGACGATCGCGACGGAGTTGGCGAGGTTCAGGGAGCGGATTCCTCCGCCCATGGGGATGCGGATGCAGGTCTCCTCGTTGTCCACAAGGATTTCCTCCGGGATTCCCGCACTCTCCTTTCCGAACATGATGTAGTCTCCGGGACCGAAATCCGCCTCGGTGTAAAGACGGTGCGCCTTGGTGGTGGCGTACCAGATGCGGGGGGCGCGGACGGCCCCTGTACCCGGATCGGGAACCCCGGCGCCCGGAAGCCCCGCGCTGCCGTTAAGCTCCGGCGCGGAAGGCAGCTTCTCCGCGCGTTTCCGCACGTAGGCGAGGAAGGCCTCGTAGTTCACGTGCCGGGTGAGGTCCAGCTCCGCCCAGTAATCCATGCCCGCGCGCCTGATTTCCCGCTCCGTCAGGTGGAAGCCCAGGGGCTCGATGAGGTGGAGTGCGCTTCCGGATGCGGTGCAGGTACGGCCGATATTGCCGGTATTGCTGGGAATTTCCGGCTGATGCAGGACAATGTTCATCAGATATCCTCCAGCTCGTCGTTGATCCGGGATCCGGGCAGGGAGAAGGTGAACTCCGACCCTACGCCTTCCGTGCTGACCACATTGATGTTCTCCCCGTGGGCCCGGATGATCTCCCGGACGATGGAGAGGCCGAGTCCGGTGCCGGTCTTATCCCGGCCGCGGGAGAGGTCGCTCTTGTAGAAGCGGTCAAAAATCTGGCCAATATCCTTCTTGGGGATCCCGATGCCGTTGTCCCTGACGGAGACAAAAACCTTCTTGTGCCGCTCGGAGGACTCGATCCGCACGACGCCGGTACCGGACGGGGTGAACTTGATTGCGTTGTCCGTGAGGTTGTAGAGTACCTGCTCTATCCTCTCCTCGTCGCCGTTGGCGTAGAGCTCCTCGCCGAGGAGGACGAGCTCAAGCGTCACGCGCTTCTTCGCGCAGGTCTGCTCGAAGGAGGCCGCCACCCGCCGGATCATGTCGTTGATATTGAAGTCGGTGCGGTTCAGCAGCATGCCGGAGGTGTTGAGGTTGTTGAGCGCGAGGAGGCCGTTGGTCAGTTTTGTCAGGCGCGAGGTCTCGTTCTGGACGATGCGGAGGTACTTCCCGTGGCTCTCCGGGGGAATGGTCCCGTCCAGCATGGCCTCGAGGAAGCCGCCGATGGAGGTCAGAGGGGAGCGGAAGTCGTGGGAGATGTTGGCGATGAACTTCTTCTGGTCGTCCTCGCTCCGGGCGATCTGGTGGGCCATGTAGTTTAAGGAGGCGGCGAGGTAGCCCATCTCGTCCTCGCTGTCGACGCTGAGCTCGTAGTGCATGTTCCCCGAGGCGTACTGCTCCGTCGCGGTGGTGATCCTGCGCAGCGGCCGGTACACGATCTCCGTGAAGAAGATGAGGATAATGACGGAGAGCAGGATGAGCACCAGGAGCTCGAGATACGCGATGTTGACGTTGCTGTTGATCTCCCGCTCGATGTCAGCATAGCTCTTCGTGATGCAGACGTAGCCCTTGATGCGGTAGCCGCCGATGATGGGCGCGAGCACGGAGAGCCGGGAGCCCTCGTACTGGTCGAAGAAGCGGCCGACGAAATAGAATCCGGTGCCGGTGACCCCGGGGTCAAAACTTGTGATGACCGTCTCGTTGTCCGGTTCGGGCACGGAGAAGGAATTGACCACAAGGCGCCCGGAGGGGTTGATGATCCAGATGTCGGCGTCCATGTAGGCCGAGAGCGCGGAGATCTGCCTGTACACGGTGTCCAGGGAGGTCGTGGTGCTGTAGAGCTCGGCGGCGTAGGTGTTGGCGATGACCGTCGCCTCGCGGTAGAGGTCGTCGGCGTTCCTTCGGACACAGCGGTCCGTGATCATGGACGTGACAAAGGTGGCGACCCCGATAAAGCCGAAGACGCCGAAGAGCAGATAGGCCAGGATGAATTTGAGATACAGGGTTTTGCGCATAAAAGGATTAAGCCGGAATCCGGCCGGGCGCCGGTAAGGAATCTGATCCGCCCGGCGCCGGAAGGGTCACTGCTCAAAGGTCTCGAATTTGTAGCCTATGCCCCAGATCGTGGAGATCTTCCAGCGGGGATGGTCCTTCACCTTCTCGCGGATTCTCTTGATGTGGACGTCCACTGTGCGGGTATCGCCCAGGTACTCGTAGCCCCAGATCTGGTCGAGAAGCTGCTCCCGGGTGAACACGCGGTTCGGGGACGCCGCCAGGAAGTAAAGAAGCTCCAGTTCCTTGGGGGGCATGTCGATGTTGTGCCCCATGTAGTTGACGGAGTAGTTGGTGAGGTTGATGGTGAGATCCGGCAGGGTGACCAGCTTCTCGTCCTGCGCGTCCTGAACCTGGCCTGCGGGGCGGCTCCTGCGGAGCACCGCCTTTACCCTCGCCACCAGTTCCTTGGAGTCAAAGGGCTTCTCCATGTAGTCGTCCGCGCCGAGCTCCAGGCCGAGGACCTTGTCAAAAATCTCGCCCTTTGCGGACAGCATGATGATCGGCACCTGGCTCTTCATCCGCAGCTCGCGGCAGACCTGGTAGCCGTCGATGCCCGGAAGCATCAGGTCCAGGAGGATGAGGGAGGGCTGCCAGGTGCGGAAGGCCTCCAGCGCGGACTCCCCGTCGCCCACAATCATGGTGTCATAGCACTCTTTCGTGAGATAGAGTGAGATAAGCTCAGCGATATTCGCGTCGTCGTCGACAATCAGGATCTTCTGTTTAGCTGCACTCATAAGCGGAGGAATACCTTTCTCGATATTTTCACAGCTTGACTATGGTCACCCCGGCGTCGCCCTCGCCGAAGTCTCCGGAGCGGTAGCTCTTTACCCACTTCTGCCGCTTCAGGTAGTTATGCACGGCCTGGCGGAGGGCTCCGGTGCCCTTGCCGTGGACGATGCGCACCGTGTCCAGATGGGACATTCTGGCGTCGTCCAGATATTTGTCCAGCTGCATGATGGCATCATCCGTGGTGAGTCCCAGGAGATTGAGCTCGGCGGAGATCCCGGCGGCCCTGGAGAAATCCATGTCTCCGCCCTTCGGCGCTGCCGCCCCGCCGGAGAAGGCGCGGCGGATCGCACTGCCCTTCTTCGGTCCGGCGACGACGTTGCCCGCCGTGTCCTCCTCCACCAGGGCGAGGTCCGTGACCTCCACCTGGGAGCGGATGATTCCGCACTGGACGAAAAGCTTTCCCCTGCGGTCCGGCAGGGTGGAGACGGTGCCGGTAAGCCCCATGGAGATGACCCTCACACGGTCGCCGATCATGAGTTTTGACGGATCCAGCTTCTTCCCGGTGCTGTCCTCCTTCGGCTGGTACTTGAGCTTGCTGTTCCTGCTGTTGACCTTGTCCCTTAAGGCGGATCTTGTGCGCTCCATCGCCTGCATGTCCGCGGAGCCGTAGCCCTTCCCGCTCTTCAGGAGGTCGGAGATGGCCTCGTCGGCCTCCTTCTTGGCTTCGGCAAGGATATCCCTCGCCTCCTCGTTGGCCGCGCGGAGGATCTCCTCGCGGCGGTTTGTCATCTGGCGCTCGCGCTCCGCGAGGGCTTTCTCGCGCTTCTCGAGATCGCGCAGAATCTTCTCCGCGTCGCTTCTCTCCTTCTCCGCCGCCCTGCGCTCGTCTTCCAGCCCCGCGATGAGGTCCTCGAAGTTCTGCGTATCGCGGTCAATCTGCTCCCTCGCGGTCTCGATGATGTAATTCGGCAGGCCGAGCCGCTTCGAGATGGCAAAGGCGTTGGACTTGCCCGCCACACCCATGAGCAGGTGGTAGGTGGGCATGAGGGATTCCACGTCGAATTCGCAGCTGGCGTTGATGATTCCCGGCGTGCGCATCGCGTAGACTTTAAGCTCGCTGTAGTGGGTGGTTGCCAGTGTCCGTATCCCGCGGACATGCATGAAGTTCAGGATGGAGATCGCGAGGGCCGCGCCTTCGGTGGGATCCGTCCCGGCGCCGAGCTCGTCGAAGAGGCACAGGCAGTCCCTGTCCACCCGCCTTAAGATGTCCACGATGGTGGTCATGTGGGCGGAGAAGGTGGAGAGGTTCTGCTCGATGGACTGCTCGTCGCCGATGTCGGCAAAAACTTCCCTGAACACGGACAGCTCGCTCCTGTCGGCCGCGGGGATGTGGAGGCCTGCCATGGCCATGATGGACAGCAGGCCGACGGTTTTTAAGGTGACGGTTTTGCCGCCCGTGTTGGGGCCGGTGATCACGAGCATCGTGGTGGTCACCGG
>OMSM01000384.1 GCA_900313745.1 uncultured Lachnospiraceae bacterium | reverse complement strand
CGCTACGCGGTGCACCAGATTGAGCCTATCGTCGCGCTGATGGGCACCGGGGCAAAGCGGGTCAAGGGCTACGGCGTCGGGGACACGGTGACCCAGATGATCATCGATTACGGCGGGGGCAGAATTGCGAGCTTCCTTCAGTCGCCCCAGCCCTATGCGGAATTCTTCTTCTGCGTGAGTGAGGCAGGCCGGAGGCGGGAAGGGGCGCACCTGAACAGCGGGGAGGACAAGTACATCAACCTTGCGAGGGTGATTCTGGAGTTCTTCCGCTCGGGAAAGCCTCCGGTGACGAAGGAGGAGACGCTGGAGGTGATGGCGCTGATCGACATGCTTCATGTGGTGCGGGAGAGACCGGACGAGTGGATTGAAGTGAAGCGGTGAGTGAGGCTGCGGCCGGATGACCGGATAAGCCTGTCTCTGCCGTGTTCCGGCGGGCACGCTCCCGCTGCGTCTCGCACGCAGCGGCACATAAAGCGCCGAAGAACGGCGCTTAAGTGCCGGCGGCTCGCCAGCACACCGCCGGAATCCCGGCAGAGGCAGGCTTGCGGCTGTCACCGGCGGCGCGCGTCTGTTGACGAAACCCGCTCCCTGCAGAGCAGGAAGCTGACGCCATTCGGCGTAAGCTTCGCTTCCGCCTCACGGCGCTTCGATTTGGAACAAAAATCCTGGAGAAAATGCCGGAGGCATGTTCCCAGGATTTTTGTTCCGAATCTCTTATTTCGTCACGTTTTTGATCCACTTGCCGCTCTTGAGGCGGCTGATGCACCAGAAGGACTTGATGATGCTCTCGCTCTTGAGGCAGATGATGGTGACCCACGCGGGGGCGAGAAGCACGATGCCGGCGAAGTAGCCGAGCGGGATGGAGACGACCCACAGGAAGAGGATATCCGCGATCATGAGGAAGCGGGTATCCCCGCCGCCGCGCAGCACGCCCTTGGTCATGACCGACTGGATGTTCAGGAAGATGGTGATGAACGCATAAGCGTACATCATCTGGTGCGTGATGACGATGGTCTCCGGAGTCAGGGCGTAGAGCCTCATGGAGAGAGGGCCGATAATCATGACGATCAGTCCGTTGACAATACCGAAGGTCACGGCGAGGAGGTAGAAGGTGACTCCCGCGTCGTAGGCCTTCTTTTCGTCGCCCTCGCCGATGATGTTGCCGGTGGTGATGGAGGCGGCGTTCGCTACACCGGAGACCACTACGGTCACGAGGCGGTCAACCACCTGGCAGATGGCATTGGCGGAGACGATGTTGGAGCCCATGCGGCCGAGAATCATGGAGACTGTCGTATTGCCGAAGCCGAGGAGGGAGTCGCTCACCAGCACCGGCAGTCCGATCTTCAGGTACTTGGCGAAGAGGGCGCCGGGGACGCGGCGGAAAAGGTCGCGGATCCGGAGGCCAAGTTTTTTATCCATGAAAAGGATATAGATGAAGGTGACCAGGAATTCCGAGAAGCGGGCGATCAGCGTTCCGAGGGCGGCGCCGGCGATCTCCATGCGCGGGGCGCCGAGTTTTCCGAAGATGAACACCCAGTTGGCGAAAATGTTGACGAAGAAGGAGACGATGGATACCGCGAGGCCGAGTTTTGGCTGGCGGACCGAGCGCATCAGCGATGCCATGACCAGGCTGGTGCCGTGGATGACATAGATGAACGCGGTGATTTTCAGATAGCGCACGCCGGCGGTGACCACGGCGTCCTCCTGGGTGAAGAGCCGCATGATCCACTCCGGGAAGAACCAGGTGATGAGGGCAAAAACTACCGCGAAGCCGAGGGAGAGCTGGAATGCCAGAGTGAAGGTGCGCCGGCACTGCTTCATGTCCTTCGCGCCGAAGAACTGCGCGACCAGCACGGAGCATCCGCCGATGATTCCCATGCAGAAGATGGAAAACAGCTGATAGAAGGAGTTGGCGAGGGACGAGGCGGAGAGCTGGATTTCGCCGAACTGTCCCAGCATGATCGTGTCCATCATGTTGACGCCCATGTTGATGGCCTGCTGGGCGGCGACGGGGAGGACGATGGCAATGACGCGGAGATAAAACTCGCGGTCCCGGATTAAGTGCTGTGTGATATTTTCTCTTGGTTTTGCCATAGGAGCCTTTCTCTTTGCTTC
This sequence comes from uncultured Lachnospiraceae bacterium, assembly GCA_900313745.1. Classification (GTDB taxonomy): domain Bacteria; phylum Bacillota; class Clostridia; order Lachnospirales; family Lachnospiraceae; genus CAG-791. The sequence continues at coordinate 290 of OMSM01000384.1, read as the reverse complement.
TTAGCCGCTGCAGTACTCTGCAGTCGCGTGCCCGGTAGATATGTGGCACTCTGCAGTTGCGGACCCGGATGACATGTAGCATCCTACATAAGATACGCCGCGTACTATGATAGCACGCGGCGTATTGTTTAGAATGCAAAATTCCGACGGGAATATTGCAAATTCGGGCTTGTTAATCAGAACACCCAGGCGGAGCCGCCCTCCTCGTCCTCATCCTCGGGATCCGGGAAGTTGAAGGAGAACGGAGGAAGTGTCTTCGCGGCGAAGTCCATCAGCTCGTCGTCGAAGTT
>OMSM01000377.1 GCA_900313745.1 uncultured Lachnospiraceae bacterium | reverse complement strand
GCGACCTTGTAAAACTCAAGAAACTCGTAGTAGATGCGGTTCTCCTTGTCGTTCGTCCGCGGCGGGACCAGGCGGATGACGTCCGCGGTCACGAGCGGCACATCCAGGTACTTGAGCACGGAGACCCGCTTGTTGCCCTCCTGGATGTAGAAGCGGTTCATATATTCATACAGCTTGACCGGATCGCGGTATCCCTCCTTTATCTGGATGTCGTACAGGTTGGACCACTTGGTGGCAAACTCCGTCGAGTCCTCAAGGATGGGCATGAAGTTCCGGGCAAACGCGCCCTGTCTTCCCGCAGTCCGCGTGCCGGAAATCATATAAAGAGGGATGTGATGTATCCCGCAGTTCATCTGCGGAAGCGAGTCCGCGCTCTCCACGAGATCGTCAAGCGCGGGCGGATAAGGGTACTGCCCGCTTCTGAGGGCAAGCCGATATTCCCGCTCACCCAGTTTTTTCGCTCTGTTGTAATTCTCTATCACTGGTAAAACTCCTGACTTAGCTTATAAGAAGGTCCCGCGGAAAAGCACTCCGCGGGACTGGTACTGCTCTGTAAATTACGGATTAGCGGCATTGCCGTAAAGAATTCCCGCAATCTCCGAATCCTTGTCCAGAATAATGGTGCTTCCCCCTTCGGAGAACGCCTCGGTAAGGGCATCCAGGCTCCTCAGGTAATTGTAAAACTCCGCCTTGTCCTCCGAGTTGTATGCCTCCTGCAGGATGCGCATGTACTCCGCTTCTCCCTCGGCTTCGAGGACCTGGGCTTCCTTCGCCGCGTTGGCCTTCATGATCGTGACCTGGCGGTCGGTGTCATTGCGGATCTTCTGGGCCTCGGCTTCTCCCTCGGCCTTATAGCTCGCGGCGATGTTCTGCCGCTCGGAGATCATGCGCTCATAGACTGCGGCCTTATTGTCATTGGGAAGGTCGAGCGCCTTGATCTCGGACTGGATGATCTCCAGGCCGTAGGTGCCGATGTCGGAGTTGGCCTCCCTGGTGATCCGGTCCGTCAGCTGCTCGCCTCTCGCCTCGATTATCTCGTCCTGGGTCATGGAGGAGATCACGTTTTTCGTCGCGTTGTACACAGCGGCCTCAATGCGCTCGTCAGCCCTTGCCTTGACCGCGCTCAGGGTCTGGATGTACTTGTAAGGATCCGTCACATGCCAGAGCACGTAGTTGTCCGCGATCATCGACTTCTTGTCCTTGGTGATGACGTCGGAGGTCGGGATATCGTACATGATGGTAGCGGCGGAGATATGCTCGATGTCCTGGATGAAGGGAATCTTGAACTTGAGTCCGGGTTCCTGCTCTATCCTGACCACGCGGCCGAACTGCCTGACCGCGGCGTATTCCTTCTGTCCCACGGAGAACATGCATCCCTCCGCGAGGAAAAGAAGGAGCAGCATAAGTGCAATGACCGGCAGTGCGCCGAGTTTTGGCTTATTCGCCATCGTAGTCACCTCCCTCTTCCGAATTGCTGTCCGTGAAGCTTCCGCCCGATGTCCCGCGGCGGGAACTGCCGGTAAGGGGACCCTGGCTCTGTGCGCCCGCGGTTTCCTGGTCCGTGAAGGATCCTACCGGAAGAAGCTGCTCCGTGTTCCCGTCCGAGATAATGATGCGCTGTCCGGGAAGAATCCTCTCGATGGCCTCGTAATAGAGCCTCTGCCTTGTGATGTTCGGATATTTCACGTACTCGTCGTACATCTTCTCGAAGCGGGAGACCTGGCCCTCCGCCTCGGCTATTCTGGCCTCCTTCGCTGCCTCGGCCTGCTGGATGATCTTGTCCGCCTCCGCCTCGGCGATGGGAAGGCTCTCGTTCCTGTAGCGGTTAGCGTTGTTCACCGCTGTCTCCTTGCCCTGCTTGGCGGTCTCGACCGCCTTGAAGGCCTGGACGATCTCCGACGTCGGCGGCTCCGCATCCTGGATCTGGATATTCACCACCTGGAGGCCGATGTCCTTCTTCTCCAGGGAATGATAAAGCCGGTCCCGGATCTCCGCCTGAATCTGGCTCTTTCCGGTGGTGATGACGTCGTCCACCGTGTAGTCGCTCACCGTGGAGCGGATCGCCGCCAGCGCGGCATTCTTCAGTATCGCCTCGGGCTGGCTCGAGTTATAGATGTACTTCACCGGGTCGTTTACCTTGTACTCCAGGTAGAAATCGATATCGACGAAGTTGAAATCCGAGGTGATCATAATCCCCTCATCCTCGACAGTGACGTTCTGGCCTCCGTCGGTCACGTCGTAGCCGATGCCGAAGCCATGCGTCGTCATGTCGACAATGCGCACCTGCTGCAGGAACGGCAGCTTGAAATGAAGCCCGGCGGTGTCGGTGCGCACAACCTTGCCGAACATCACGACAACACCGTTTTCCTGCTCGCCCACGGAGTAGATCGAACTGAAAACGGCAATGAGCACCAGGAGAACGACAGCGACGGCGCCGATAATCTTAGGAAACTTCCTGCCCCCGTCCTTCACCTTTCCCAAATCTACGTTAATGTCCATTTTCTCCTCCCAAATCATCGCCGGACCGCTTTTTTGCAATAACAACCCCGGCTGTCCATAAAACTGTCCCTATGGTACAACACAGACCCTGTCCACCGCAAGTTTGCTGTTCCGCGAAGCAGAAGGTTATAATGTGAGATATCAGAAGCCGCTTCGCGGCTTCTGATATCTCAACGAGCGAAAAGCAGCGACGCTGCGTTCGCGAGTCTCAGTTAACGAGCGAAAAGCAGCAACGCTGCGTTCGC
>OMSM01000382.1 GCA_900313745.1 uncultured Lachnospiraceae bacterium | reverse complement strand
CGGCGGGACCGCGCTCTTCCGGTGGTGATCCTAATCTTCTGCCTCCTGGAATACGCGCTGTGGACGGCGTCGTGCTTCTGGAACGATCCGATCCAATTTCATCCCTATTACTGCTTTGACCTCCTGCTGACGCTCAGCTTCCCCTTCTTTCTTCCGGCTGCGAGAAAGGCGGTGACGGCATGAATTACATCGAGAATACCTATGTCTGTCTGGCTGCGCCGCTGCTACTGGCCATCCTGTGCCTGCGCAAGACCGCCCGCCGTCTGCTCATCTTCCTACTGGCCGGGATGACCGCCTGCCTCTGCTCCGCCTATGTCAGCGCTTACTTGGCCGGGGTGACGGGCACGGAAGCGGTAACGGCGACCTATGAGATCGTCCCCGTGGTGGAGGAAGCGATGAAATTCCTGCCTCTTCTGTTTTATTTGCTGATCTTTGAGCCGGAGAAGAAAAGCGCCATCAGCGGCGTTCTGCTGATTTCGGTGGGCTTCGCCACGTTTGAAAACGTCTGCTTTCTCACATCTTACGGCACCGCCGACCTTCTGCGTCTGCTGATTCGGGGCTTTGGTACCGGAGCCATGCACGTTGTGTGCGGTATGGTGGTGGCGGTGGGCCTGTTCTTTCTCTGGGAACAGGTCTGGCTGCGAGCGGTGGGCACCTTCGCCCTGCTGTGCTTCGTGATCACCTTCCACGCCATTTTCAATATCTTTGTGAATCAGTCCGGCACGGTATTCTGGATCGGCAGCGCGTTCCCGCTCATGCTGATGCTCGCCTATCTCCTATTCCTGCGCAGGAAAGTCGATCTGTCCTGAAACTGTTTCCATAAGCCCTCAAAGCGCCTGACACCGGGCGCTTTTTTATTTTGCCAGTCCCGTCCTGACCTGTCCAATAATTTTTTTCACTTTTTTTGAAAAACAGGTTAGGAGTTTTCCCGATTTTAGACACATATATAGTGAAGACACTTTTCAGGAGGGAGGGATTCCTAATGAGGACGAATGAGGAACGGATAAAAGCCCTGCATGCGCGGGTGGCTGCCCTGCAGCGACAGCGAGAACGGCGGAAAACACGCGCGATCGGCGCGGCCAGTATTGTCCTGTCGGTGTGCCTGTTATTCATGGTCTTCAACAGTGGGATACACCCCGGCGGAGCGGCTGGATTGTACAGCGGTGCGACTATGCTGTTTGAAGGGGCCGGTCCGTATGTCCTGATCGCCGTCGTGGCCTTTATGGCTGGCGTTATCGTGACAGTCGCGATCATCAAAAATAGGAAGAAGGAAAACAGCCAGATCAGTGAAAACCGAGAAAATGCAGAACCGGAAGTAGACGGTTTACATGGGGATCGGGAGATATTACAAGGGAGGAAATCATGATGCGTAGGATGAGAAGAAAAGGAGCGCGGCTTTGTTCGATCCTGCTGGCGCTGGTGCTCTTGCTGAGCCTGATGCCGACCCAGGTGGCGTTTGCATCGGACGCGGACAGTGAGACGACGCTTGAAGTCACTCAGCCGGAAGAGGATCACGAGGATAAGCCTGTGCCTGCCGCGGAATCGGAAGAAGCCGATGAAAGTATTCCAAAACAAGAGAAGAAGGACGATGTTGAGTCTGTTACGCCTGTGAAGTCAGACGCTGAAGATGAAAAAACTGTTTCGGCGGCTGCTTCCGACGATGTAGATACGGACCAGCCTGTCGATCCGGGAGAGAATGACCCAGCCGAAGAAGCTCCGGCGACTTCCACCAACGTTGACGCTGTACAGGATGAAGATGACACGGACGCCGATCAGCCCGCCGAGCCAGAGGAGGATACCGATCCCGACGAGGATGATGCTCAAATCAGCGAAGATGAAGGGTTTGAACAGCCTGTGGAAGCGGCTGAGGAAGAGGTCGTTTTGGAAGAAACCGTGGTGGTGGAGCCCGCGGCGGTGCGCATGTCGATTCAGCCAGTATTTCGGGCACGGGCGGCTCAAACTCGGGCATGCGTAGAATGCGGACAGCCTATGCAGATCGACCAGAGTTATGATGATGAAGAATACCATCAATGGAAATGTACAAATCATGTTGGTAGTTATCTTCTCGCTTGGAATAAACACAATGGGGGCAAGGCGACCTGTACCCAGAAGGCGATCTGCGAGACCTGCGGTCGAGCATATGGCAAACCCCTGGGCCACGACTGGGCCGATTGGAAGTATGATTTGAATGACGAGGCAAACCACTATCGCGTCTGCAAACGCGACGGCTGCGGGGCAAAGGAGACGGAAGCGCACCATGCGGATGTGATCAGGAATTCCGCACCGACCTATCATAATTACGTCTGCTTTGTTTGTAACACTCTCTGGGGATTTGAATATCACTCTGAACCCCACAGCTTCGGCGAATGGAAAGACAACGGGGACGGCACCCATTCCCGCAGCTGCATCTGCAGCAGGACGGAGACCGTAGAGCACACCTTCGGCGACTGGAAGGACAACGGGGACGGCACCCATTCCCGCAGCTGTATCTGCGGCGCGACGGAAACCGTGGCGCACACCTACACCTGGACGTATGTGGACGACGAT
>OMSM01000539.1 GCA_900313745.1 uncultured Lachnospiraceae bacterium | reverse complement strand
CCAGCTGGCGGGGACGCGCTTTGAGAAGCTGATCCTTCTGAACCCCCTCTGCCCGGTGTTTGAGTTTTTCCGCGCCGCGATCTGGTGTGACCCGTTTCCGCCGGCCTGGAGCGTGATTCTCTCCCTCCTGGTGACGGCAGCGGTCAATTTCTTCGGGATTGTGGTGTTCAAGCGGACCGCGAGGACCTTTATCGACTACATCTGAGAAGCGCGGGAGGTGTCACGCGCGGACCGCGAGGACCTTTATCGACTACATCTGAGGATATCTGGAAAGAAAGGAAAGGCCTGGGGCATGGCAGAGCGGGAACCGGTGATCAGAGTCAGCCACGTGTCCAAGCAATACTACATCGGGCAGTATACGGGCAGGCATTTTTTCCGTGAACTGAAAAAGGAAAGGGATCACGAGAACGAGATTTACGCGCTGGACGACATCTCCTTCGAGGTATACCAGGGCGAAACCTTCGGCATCATCGGACGGAACGGCGCCGGCAAGAGCACGCTCTTAAAGATCCTCTGCGAGATCACGGCGCCGACCGCCGGCGAGATCGATATCTACGGCCGCATCGCCTCGATCCTGGAGGTGGGAACCGGCTTCAGCACCGAGATGACCGGCCGGGAAAACGTGTACCTGAACGGCACGATCCTGGGAATGACCAAACAGGAAATCGACCGGAAGATGGACCAGATCGTGGAATTCTCCGAGATCGGCGAGTTTATCGACACCCCCGTGAAGCGGTACTCCAGCGGCATGTACACCCGGCTCGCCTTCTCGGTGGCGGCGCACCTGGACAACGAGATCATGATCATGGACGAGGTCATGGCGGTGGGGGATGTGGGCTTCCGGGAGAAGTGCCTGCAGCAGATGAAGAACAAGGCGGATGCCGGCAGGACGATTCTCTACGTGGGCCACAACATGAACTATGTGAGAAGACTCTGTGACCGGTGCATGGTCCTGGACGAGGGAAAGCTCCTGTTTCTGGGGGAGACAGAGGACGCGGTCCAGTTTTACCTGGACAAGATCGAGAGCCGGGCGAAGGAAGAGGAGCAGAGGGAAAAGAAGCGGAAGGCACCGAAGGCGGCCTTTCTGGGGGTCAGGCGCGACGTGCGGGACAAGGAGCGGAGCAGGCTCCTGACCGACCACAGGATCCACCTGGACGAGATGTGGTACGTGGACCGGGACAGCATCGTCTTTTCGCCGGGGGAGCCGGCGGTGATGACCCTCAACTGGGCGGTTCTGGAGGACTACGAGGACCTGTGCCTCCGGCTCGAAGTGTGGACCGCGGAGGATGAACACCAGGCCGACTATGTTCTCTGCGGGATCGGAGACGGAAAGAAGGGGGAGCGGAAGTCCCTGACCCTGAAGGCGGACATTGGCTGCTTCGCCCCCGGGACATACAAGTTCAAGCACACCTTCTTCTTCCGGAACGGCCCGGACTCCGTGATCAACACGGAGCGGGTCATAGGCCTCTCCTTTACTGTTCAGCAGCCGGAGGGGGAAGGGGAGTACTGGGATTTCCGGAAGATGAGCCATGTGCGGCTTGACGGGATCGAAATCCTGGGCCGGCAGGACTGAACGGAACAGAAGGGGCCGCCTTGACTAAGACAGGACAGAATTGGCCGCCGTGACTGCGCGGACAGATTCAAGGCCGGACTCAGCGCGCCTTCAGAGGTTTTCTTGCGGCGGCGTGCAGCTTGTGCACCGGCCGCTCCTCGAGGCAGATGACCGAGAACCCGGCTTTTTCCAGGAAATGCCGGACCTCGCGCCGGCTGTAGAACTTCACGTCCCCGCTGTGGTGCTTCCAGTTGATGTAGGGGATCATCCACCAGTTCTGGTACAGGAGATACGGGAGGGAGCCCGTGTTGTCCCGGAGGATCAGGCGGCCGCCGGGTTTCAGGACCCGGAAGACGCTGTCGAAGAAGCGCTGCGGGTGGGGGTAGTGGTGAAAGCTGTGGGAGCAGAGCACCGCGTCAAAGGAGGATTCCGGAAAGGGCAGGTGCTCACAGTCCCCGGTGAGAAGGGTCACCGTTTCCGGCAGCTGACGCCTCGCCGCGGCGATCATCTGCCCGGAGAGATCAATCCCGGTATAGCTGCGGTCGGGAAATTCCTTAAGGAGCAGCTGAAGAACGGCTCCGGTCCCGCAGCCGCAGTCCAGAAGAGCGCTGTAGCGCTCTTTTTTTAGTTCCGCGAGAATGTCCGGGTAATCCTCCCGCACCATGGCGTATCCGCTTCCCTTGTCATAGCCGGCGGCCTCCTCATCGAACTGCTTCCGGGAATAGAGCTTGAGGCTGTCCCGTTTGAAGAGCCGGATCGCGAGGGTGTGCCGCAGGAAGCCGGGGAGCTTCCGGAGCCTCCGCGCCGTTCGCCGCAGCACCCCGATCGCCAGCCATTTGAGGCGCCTCAGGTGTTTTCTCTCGATCATGATATCCTTTCCGAACCGGGCTTCAGTCAGGAAACCGGTTCTTTTCTGCATTATAACAGATAACCTGGGCCAGCAGAATTTTTGTATTTTTACTGTCGAAATTTGTTGTGCTTTTATGAAGGTTTTTTGTTGAAAGGATCTTGACACTGTGATAAATTTTATCTGTAATTGTATATACTTTAGTGATATAAGATATTAATATTTTTGAATATT
>OMSM01000381.1 GCA_900313745.1 uncultured Lachnospiraceae bacterium | reverse complement strand
GTGCCGAGCCCAAACAGCCCTTATCGCAGCCGGGAAACTGCATCCGAAGTTTCCCGGCGCGCGCCTCGCACAAAGAGCTCGGCATGGAGGGGAAAATGGATTATCCCTTTGACAGTGCTGAATTTATGAAGAACCGGAAAAAACTTTCCCGTGCCCTCAGGGAGAAGGCCGCTTCCGGCGGAAATCCCGGTATGGTGAAGAAAATTGCCGTTCTCGGCGGGTACACCACCCATGATATCGTCCGGTCGATGGAAGTTTTCCTTCTGGACAGCGGAATTGATCCCGTGTTCTACGAATCCGAATACGCGAAATTCTACGAGGATGCGGTGTTCGGCAATCCGGAGCTGGACAGTTTTGCACCGGACCTTGTCTATATCTGCACCTCGGTGAGGAATATCCGCACCTTTCCCTCGCCGGGGATGGACGAGGAAAAGGTGGATGAGCTCCTTGAGGAGAATTACCGCCGTTTTGAGGCCTGCTGGAAGGCTGTCGCAGGACGGTATCACTGCCCGGTAATCCAGAACAATTTCGAGTATCCGTCCTACCGCCTTCTGGGAAATCTCGACGCCTATGACATCCACGGGCGCGTCCGGTTCGTGAACGAACTCAACCGGCGATTCGCGCAGGCAGCGCAGAAGGAGGAGGCGCTCTACCTTGTGGACGTAAACTACATCTCGTCCTGCTTCGGACTGGACCGCTGGTCCGACGAGGCGGCATGGAACATGTACAAATATGCGGTCTCCATGGATGCTGTCCCCTCACTTTCCTGGAATACCGCCAATGTGATCCGCGCGATCACCGGAAAATCGAAGAAGGCGCTTGCTCTTGATCTGGACAACACGCTCTGGGGCGGCGTCGTGGGTGATGACGGCGTGGAGGGACTGGAGATCGGTGAGGAGACCGCGCAGGGGGAGACCTTCCTGGCATTCCAGCGCTACGTGAAGGAGCTTTCCGGCGTGGGCGTAATTCTCACGGTGGATTCCAAGAATGACTATGACAACGCCGTTGCGGGCCTGAACCATCCCTCCGGGATTATCCGGCCGGAGGATTTCGCGGATATCGAGGCCAACTGGGAGCCGAAGAGCATTAATCTCGTCAACACGGCGAAGAAGATATCGATCCTTCCGGAGGCCTTCGTATTCGCGGATGACAATCCGGCGGAGAGGGCGATCATCCGGGATCAGGTCCCGGGAGCGGCGGTCCCGGAGCTGGGAAGCCCCGAGACTTTCATCCGCACGATTGACCGCGCGGGGTATTTCGAACCTGCGAGGCTCACCGCGGACGACGTGAAGCGGGCGGGAATGTACAGGGCGAACGCGGAAAGAAGCGCGCTTGAGGCAAGTTTTTCCGACTACGGGCAGTACCTGGATTCCCTGGAGATGCACGCGCACATCGCGGGTTTTGCCCCGGTGGATTACGCGAGGATTACGCAGCTTACCAACAAGAGCAACCAGTTCAACCTTACGACGAAGAGATACACTCTGACCGCAATCGAGGAAGCGGCGCAGGACAGGGATACGGTTACGCTCTGCGGAAGGCTCTCCGACCGGTTCGGGGACAACGGCATCGTCTCCCTTATCATTGCCAGCGTCGCGATGACCGTATCGGAGGATAAGGACGGAAGGCATGAGGCGACCGGAGAGCTTGCGCTTCTCGTGGATCTCTGGCTCATGAGCTGCCGCGTCTTGAAACGGGATATGGAATACGCTATGATGGATGCGCTGGCTGAAGCCGCTGTTTCCCGGGGAATTCGCAGTATTTACGGGTACTATTTCCCCACCGCCAAGAACGGGATGGTGCGGAATTTCTACAGGGACATGGGCTTTGCGCTGCTCGACGAGTCGCCTGACGGGAAGAGCGCCTGGCGCTTTGTCATTCCGGAAAACTACACCAAGAAAAACACGCACATTGCTGTGATCTGAAGAATATATTATGGTTTTTTCCTCCATGGTTTTCCTGTGGATTTTCCTGCCGGTGGTTCTTGTCGCCGGCCTCATCGTCCGCAGGCCGAAATATCAGAATATTATCCTGCTTGCCGCGAGCCTCATCTTCTACGCGTGGGGAGAACCGCGGCACATACTGCTCCTTCTGTTCTCGATCTTCATGAACTGGGCGCTCGGGATGCTGATTGCCGCTTTCCCCGCAAGGAAGCGGCTCTTTCTCGTACTGGATGTCATCGGCAATCTTGGACTTCTCGGGTATTTCAAGTACTGCAATTTCGCGCTGAACACCCTGGATCACCTTATTCCCTTCGTTCACCTGCCGAGAACCAACATCATCCTTCCCATCGGGATTTCCTTCTTCACCTTCCAGGCGATGAGCTATGTGATCGACCTGTACCGGGGAGAGTACCCGGTGCAGAAGAATCCGCTTAATCTCGCCCTTTACATTTCCTTCTTCCCGCAGCTGATTGCCGGTCCCATCGTGCGCTACATCGACGTCGAGCGGCAGATTGAGAACCGGGAGGTCACTCCCCTGCGGCTTGCGGAGGGGATGAGGCGCTTCCTCTACGGGCTTGGCAAGAAGGTGATTCTCGCCAATATCCTCGCGTCGCCGGCAGACGCTCTTTTCGCCATAGGATCCGGCGGGCTGACTTCCGCCTCGGCGTGGCTTGCCGCCGTGCTCTACTCCCTGCAGCTCTATTACGATTTCTCCGGCTACTCGGACATGGCGATAGGCCTCGGCAGGATGTTCGGTTTTGACTTCCTCGAAAACTTCAATTATCCCTATCTGTCGGCGTCCATCGGCGAATTCTGGAGGCGCTGGCACATCTCCCTCGGCACCTGGTTCAGGGAGTACCTCTATATTCCCCTTGGCGGCAACCGCAGGGGAAAACTCCGCACGAACATCAATCTCTTCATCGTATTCGCGCTGACCGGCCTCTGGCACGGGGCGAGCTGGAACTTCGTCGGATGGGGAATTTATCACGGAATCTTCCAGATCCTTGAGCGCGTCGGCCTGGCAAAACTCCTGAAGAAGTCCAAAGTGCTGTCGCACATTTACACCTGCGTTGTGTTTATCGTCGGATGGGTATTCTTCCGGGTGGAGAGCGGCGCGGAGGGAATCCGGATCGTACAGAGGATGTTCATGCCCTGGAAGTACACTGTCAGTACCGTGAGAATCGGCAAGTACTTCACTAACCAGGCGATACTTGTGACTGTCATTGCCGTCCTCGGCTGCGGGCTGTTCCAGGCCGCGGCGGGCAAAATCGCCGGGGGAAAACTTGCCCGGGCATGGAAGAACAGCCTCGCCGAGTCGCTGTTCCTTGCTGTGGTGCTTTTCCTGAGCATCCTTCTGCTTGCGGGCAACACCTACAATCCGTTTATTTATTTCCGCTTCTAGGTGATTTATGGGCAACAATACTGCAGTTACAAATGAATATGCCGGAGAAGGCGGCCGGAAAAGGATGCACCCGGCAGTGCAGGTGGTCTATCTCCTGCTGATCATTGTCTTTCTTATTCTGCCGGTGCCGCTTAACAAGGCGCTCGGGCGTGAGGCGGACAGAGAGGAGGCGCAGAATAACGAGATGCGCACCATGGCCGAAAAGCCTCCGCTCAACTGGTATACCATTCCGGGATTCCCCATCGCCTATGAGGCCTGGTTCTCGGACGCCCTGCCGTTTAAGGACGAGCTGGTCAAAACCGGTTCTCTGCTGGACTACTACGTATTCCACAGCAGCATGGGGGACAAGGTGCTCATCGGCAAGGAGGGCTGGCTCTTCTACAAGGACTCCCAGGTGAACTCCGAGGACCCTGTCGCCGACTATGAGGCGACGAATCTCTACGGGGAGGCGGAGCTTATGGAGATCGCGGAGAAGATGGTCACGGCCAGGGATGAGCTCGCTTCCCGTGGGATCAGTTTTGCCGTGATGATTGCCCCGAGCAAGGAGAGGGCCAACGCGGAGTACATCCCGGACCGCTACGGAGAGCCCGGTGCTTACAGCCGCATGGCGCAGATCGGGGACTATCTGAGGGAGCATACGGATCTGACCGTGGTCACCCCCTACTCGGCGCTCGCGGAGTACAAGGCGGCTCATCCGGACGCGCAGCTCTATTACAAGTACGACACCCACTGGAACAATCTCGGGGCGTATATCGGAGCGAAAGCGCTGAACGAGGCTCTGGGCATCGAGGGCATGCTGGAGCCGGAGGAGCTGCAGATCTCCTACGGCGACCCGCCGGTATATGATCTTGCGAGGCTCCTGGACCTCGGTGAAGAGCTTCAGGACGACAGGCCTGTTATCCTGGACAATGCGGTCCGGGCAAACATGGACTACTGGACCAACGGGAAGGGCACGGAATACCGGTACAAAAACCTGGACGGCACCGGCGACCCGAGAAAAATCTTCATTGTCGGCGACTCCTTCTCGACGATGATGAGCCGTTATGTCGCTCCCTCCTTCCGGGAGCTGTACCTGAATTTCTACTACAACTACAATCTGGAGATGCTGGAGGAAGAGGCGCCGGACCTCGTGGTATACGAGGTTGTCGAGCGCTATGTGGACAATATGCGGCACTTCTCCATTACAGAGGGAGTGGACGCCGAGGCGGAGCAGTGAGAGGCTTTCCTCATGGCGCCGCTCGGTACCGCACCGGAAACCGCACCGCGGCGGACGGGAAGAAATGCAGAGTGTGAAAGGACTGAAAAATGAGCAGAGAAGAAGTATTTGAGCGCTTAAACGAGGTATTCCGCGATGTTTTCGACGACGAGAGCATCGAGGTGAACGAGAACACCACCTCGGCGGACATCGAGGACTGGGATTCCCTGGAGCACATCAGCCTGATGTCTGCGGTGGAGCAGGAATTCGGCATCCGGTTCAGCATGGGGCAGATCCAGTCCATGAAGAACGTGGGCGAGATGGTAAACATCATTCTTGCGCAAATGTAAACGCTTTGTCGATCAGCTCGATAATTCCGAGGGCGGGATGCATGAAGAACTGCACCGGATGGCCTCCGCAGGCCGGGGCGGGAAGTGCCCCGCCCATCGGGAGATAGCCGCTTTCGCGCAGTGCTTCGGCGTCTGCGGCGAGATCCCTGCTGACATAGCAGATGTGATAAGGCGAGTTCTTAAGCCTTGTGATGAGCCCGGACACATCCGAGTCGTCACGGTAAGGGCAGACAAGCTCGACGGCGAGGCCGTCCTTCGTGACGAAGGCGATGTCGATGCCCCTAAGCTCGTCGCGAACCCAGTCCTGGGCGATGACATAGCCGAGGCCCAGGAAAGCGCGCATTGCCTGGTTCTTCTTTTTCACAAGATATCCGACGTGATGAACTGTAAGTGTGTTAAGTACGGGCATGTGGCCTCCTGATATTTGGCGGAAAGAGTTTTTTCGGCAG
>OMSM01000379.1 GCA_900313745.1 uncultured Lachnospiraceae bacterium | reverse complement strand
TCCGGATTATGTCGGCTTTGTCCTCTGGAAGGGCAGCAGGAGATATGTTCCGCCGGAGGAGGCGGAGAGGCTGAAGAAGCTGCTTCGCCCGGGGATCGCCGCGGTCGGGGTGTTCGTGGATGAAGACCCGGAGAAGGCCGCGGAACTCCTGAACAGCGGCGTGATCGACCTGGCCCAGCTTCACGGCAGCGAGGACGGGAGCTATATCCGGAGGCTCAGGGAACTTACGGACAGGCCCGTGATCCGGGCTTTCCGGATCCGCCGGGCGGAGGATGCGGCGAAGGCGGAGGAGAGCAGCGCGGACTACGTGCTTGCGGATTCCGGCGCGGGAACGGGGACGGTGTTCGACTGGTCGCTTCTTGCGGGGCTTAAAAGGCCGTATTTTCTGGCCGGAGGGCTTGACCCGGATAACGTCGGCGAAGCTGTCCGAAGGCTGCATCCATGGGCGGTTGATGTGAGCTCCGGAATAGAGACGGACGGAGTAAAGGACAGGGAAAAGATGGAGTCCTTTGTCCGGGCGGTGCGCAGGGCATCCGCCGCGGAACAAGGGCAAGGAGGAGATAAGCGATGACGAATCCCAACGGGCGCTTCGGAATACACGGCGGCCAGTATATTCCGGAGACTTTGATGAACGCGGTGATCGAGCTGGAGGAGGCCTACAATCACTACAAGGATGATCCGGATTTTAAGAAGGAGCTCTCGGAACTCTTCAATGAGTACGCGGGAAGGCCATCGAGGCTGTATTACGCCTCGAAGATGACCGCGGACCTGGGCGGCGCAAAGATCTACCTTAAGCGCGAGGACTTAAACCACACCGGGGCGCACAAGATCAACAACGTCCTCGGCCAGGCGCTGCTCGCAAAGAAGATGGGCAAAACCCGCCTTATCGCCGAGACCGGCGCCGGGCAGCACGGCGTGGCGACAGCCACCGCCGCGGCATTAATGGGCATGGAATGCGTCGTCTTCATGGGCGAGGAGGACACGAGGAGGCAGGCCCTCAATGTGTACAGGATGCGCCTTCTCGGGGCGGAGGTCATCCCGGTGAAGACCGGTACAGCCACGCTAAAGGACGCGGTGTCCGAGGCGATGCGGGAGTGGACGTCACGAATAGACGACACCCATTACTGCCTTGGGTCGGTGATGGGACCGCACCCCTTCCCCACGATTGTCCGCGATTTTCAGGCGGTGATCTCCGCGGAGATCAGGGAACAGCTTATGGAGAAGGAGGGAAAACTCCCCGATGCCGTGGTGGCCTGTGTCGGAGGCGGATCGAATGCCATAGGCTCCTTCTATCACTTCATAGGCGATCCGGAGGTCAGGCTCATCGGCTGCGAGGCGGCGGGACGGGGCGTCGATACATTTGAGACGGCGGCGACCATCGCGACGGGCAGGCTGGGAATCTTCCACGGGATGAAGTCCTATTTCTGCCAGGACGAATACGGCCAGATCGCCCCGGTGTACTCCATCTCCGCGGGACTGGACTATCCCGGCATCGGGCCGGAGCACGCCTGGCTTCATGACACCGGCAGGGCGGAGTATGTTCCGGTGACGGACGACGAGGCAGTGAACGCCTTTGAGTACCTGGCCAGGACGGAGGGGATCATCCCCGCCATCGAGTCCGCCCACGCGGTGGCCCACGTGATGAAGATCGCGCCGGAGATGAGGAAGGACCAGATCGTCGTCATCACGATTTCCGGCAGGGGGGACAAGGACTGCGCCGCGATCGCGAGGTACAGAGGGGAGGATATCCATGAGTAATCTGAAAAGAGCGTTTGACCACGGGAAGGCGTTTATTGCCTTCATCACCTGCGGCGATCCGGACGCGGAGACTACGCTTGCCGCCGTGCGCGCCGCGGTGGACGGCGGAGCGGATTTAATTGAGCTCGGCATTCCTTTCTCCGATCCGACGGCGGAGGGACCGGTAATCCAGGGAGCAAATCTGCGGGCGCTCACCGGAGGAATTACCACGGACAAGGTGTTTGACCTGGTGCGGGAGCTTCGCCGCGACGTCACGGTGCCCATGGTGTTCATGACCTATGCGAACGTGGTATTCTCCTATGGGGCGGACCGCTTTATTCACACCTGTTCCGAGGCAGGCATCGACGGCCTGATTCTTCCGGATCTCCCCTTTGAGGAGAAGGAGGAGTTTTTACCGGTGTGCAG
>OMSM01000080.1 GCA_900313745.1 uncultured Lachnospiraceae bacterium | reverse complement strand
TTTTTCCCCAGGGAGGACAAGGACTTCTTCCGCGGGAGGACCAGTATAGGCGAGGCGGAGAAGGGAATTCTTCTTCCCATCATCGTCTTTGCGGCGGCCGTGGTGCTGTTCGGCATGTTCCCCATGCCGCTTGTGAATTTCCTTAACGCGGTTGCCGCGGGACTCGGCTGACCCGGAAAGGCGCTTGTTCATGCTGATTGCTCTGCTTGTTTTCCTGCCTATAGTGTGCGGCCTGCTGGCCTTTGCCGCCGGGGAGCGGACGATCCTCCCCGGGAGCTTCGCCGTGCGCCTTGCGGCGGATTCGGGCCGTGCGGATGCCCTTCTCCGGGATGTCATCGCGGCGTCCGCCTGCGCTGCGGCGCTTGTGCTTGCCCTTTTTACCGCCGCTCTTCATCCGTCTCTCCGGATCGGGGGAGTTTTTGCCGCGGGGCTTTCCTTTACAGCCTCGGGATTCCAGGGAACCTACGCGGTGGTGACCGCCGTCATGTGGCTCTTCACGACGCTCTTCGCCTTCGAATACTTTGAGGAGGAGCCGGAGCACCTCAACCGCTACTGGATGTTCGTCCTCGTCACGCTCGGCGCGACGGAGGGCGTGATGCTCTCCGGCGACCTGATGACGAGTTTTGTCTTCTTCGAGCTGCTGTCCTTCACGTCGTTCACCTGGGTCATCCACGAGGAGACCCCGGAGGCGGTGAAGGCAGGCAAAACTTATCTTGCCGTCGCGGTGATCGGAGGCCTCGTGCTCTTCCTGGGCCTGCTTCTTATGAAGCACGGCGCGGGAACGCTGGAGTACGCCGCGCTTAAGGAGATCTTCGCGGGAGAGGGGAGTATCCTTCCGGAAAGTGCAGGGGCAGTTCCGGCCGCGATTCCTTCCGCACCGGGGAACAGGACGGAGATCCTCACCGCCGGCATACTGATTCTTCTCGGCTTCGGCGCGAAGGCGGGAATGTTCCCGCTGCATATCTGGCTTCCAAAGGCGCATCCCGTCGCTCCTTCCCCCGCGTCGGCGCTGCTCTCCGGCGTACTGACGAAGGTCGGAATCTACGGAATCCTCATGACCTCGACGTCCGTCTTTATCGGGAATGTGTACTTCGGGCTCACTGTTCTTGCGCTGGGGCTTATTACCATGGCGCTCGGCGCGGTTCTCGCCCTGTTCTCGGTGAACCTGAAGCGCACGCTCGCATGCTCGTCCATGTCGCAGATCGGGTTCATCCTCACGGGGACGGCAATGGTCACGCTTAACGCGGGAGAGGAGAGCGCGGAGCTGGCCCTCGCGGGCACCATGCTGCACATGGTGAACCACTCCATGATCAAACTCACGCTCTTTATGGCAGCGGGCGTTGTGGTCATGAACCTCCGCACGCTCACACTGAACGACATCCGCGGCTTCGGAAGGAAGAAGGGCGCGCTTAAGCTGGCCTTCGCCCTCGGCGCCCTTGGAATCAGCGGTGTGCCGCTCTTCGGCGGATACATCAGCAAAACTTTGCTTCACGAGGGGATCGTCGAGGGATTTGAGACCCTGGAGGAAGCGGAGGCCGCTGCGGCAGTATCAGCCCCGGGCATATCCGCAGCGCTTTATGGGGCCATTCCCCGGATTCTGCACTGCGCGGAGTGGATTTTCCTCATCTCCGGCGGAATCACCTTCGCCTACATGCTGAAGCTCTTTATCTGTATTTTCATCGAGAAAAACGAGGATCCGGAGAGGCAGCGGAGTTTTGACCGGGAGGGCTTTGACGCGCGGATGACGGAGAGGGAGGAAGGCCGTCATCACGCGGGACGGACCGCGGAGAAGCCGTACATGAACCTGCTTTCCGGTGCGGTGATTGTCATATCCTCGCTCGCGATGGCTGTTCTCGGCCAGCCGGCGGTGATGCTCCGCCTGGCCGCCTTCATGACCGGGGAAGGCTCCCTCGCGCATCATTTTCACGCCTTTGCGTGGAATAACATAAAGGGCGGGCTGATTTCCCTCTCCATCGGCGCGGCGCTCTACCTTGCCGTCGTGCGGAAGGTGCTGTACCGGAAGGAGGAGGGGTATGTGAATCTGTGGCCTGCTTCCCTTGATCTGGAGGACAGGCTGTACAGGCCGATGCTCCTAAAGTGGCTGCCCGGGGTCTTCGGATCTCTCGCGCAGCTCTTCGGCGAGAACAGGATCCTGAAGCCGCTTTCCGCCGCCGCGCTTTCCGCCGTCGGACAGGCGGCAGAGCTTTTTGGGGAGAACAGGGTGCTTCGTCCGCTGTGCATCGCCGCCGTCGCGGTGTCCGCATTTCTCTCCAGGGTGCTCTCAGACGGGACGGACGCCCTCATCTGGCTTATGAGAAAGACTGTTTTCCGTGAGCGGAAGGTGGTCACAGCTTCAGACCGGGAGGGGCGCGCAGAGGTCTTCCTGGAGGAGACGGAGCGCTCCGTCACGCGCTTCGGCGAAAACTTCACCTTCGTGCTGATGATGACCTGCATCGGTATCCTGATCATCCTCGGAACCATGATCTGGATGATGCGCTAGGACAGGGAGGGAAGCTGCTCTATCACAATTCATAAAAATATCGTTTCATTTTTGTGCAAGATTTTACAAATCAAAAACAAAGTAGTATGATGTTCACCGTGAACCGCCGCGGCGCGGCTGTTCGAAGATTTATCAATCATTTAAGGAAGCATGGACCGGTCCGCCGGCCATGGCATTTCCAGGGGAACACCGTCCCGGGCGCGCACGCGCACCGGACAGTGCAATGTTAGGAGGAGTATTATGAAAAAGGAAAGCAAGGTTCTCCTGAAGTGGACGAATAAATTCAGTCAGGAGAGCGGATACGTGAAGAGCGTAAGCCGCAAGGAAGGCCACTTCGTCAACACTTATGATGAAGCTGACGCCAGGAAGTTCTTAAACCTCACTATCGCCGAGAACACCATCAAGGAGCTTGAGGCTATGGGCGAGGGCGAGAACAACGTATTCGAGATCGTCGAGATCTGATGCGCAGGCCGGTATCTCCCGCGGAGAGCTGTCCGATGCCCCGGTGATCCGGGGCTTTTGTTTTAGCCGGTAAGGACAGAGGAGTTTTGCGCTGCCGCAAACCTTCTCTGTCTTTCTTTATGCCGATATGAGACAATAAGACCCGGAGGGAGACGCGGAAAGGAGAGACGTCATGAGCAGGAAGACAGGCGGGTTTACCATGCCGGGCGAGGCTGGTTTCGAGGATCTTACACTGGAGCTTGCGAAGAGGTGGGGAGCGGACGTCATCCGCGACAGCGACGGAACGGAGCTGTCGGACGACATTCTTAATGCTGGATACGGAATTTACTCCACGATCTGCATCATCCGTGATCACAACGAGTTCGCGAAGGCCCATCCGGAGACCGTCCAGCAGACCTTCCTGATGTCCGAACCGGTGATGGCGGAGTCGGACTCTGCCGTCATTGAACTCCTGAAGGGATATTATCTGGGGCAGTTCCGGCTGAACGATTCGCCGGAGTCCATGGCCTGGTGGCAGGTATTCGACCGCACGGCAAATGAGGAAATACCGGCGGACCGCTGGGCTTATTCGGACGGAAAGGTCACGGTTATTGGGACAGTCCCGTATCACCAGTACACCGTGAACTTCCTCTGCTACCGCATCTGGGAGGAGATCTCCATGTACAACCACGTCACCAACGACTGGGGGGACAAGGAGCATCTTATTCCCATCGATCCCCGGTATCCGGTGTGCCGGGAGTACATGGCGGACTGGATGAGAAGATGGTGCGCGGAGCACCCGCACACCACGGTGGTCCGCTTTACCTCCCTCTTCTACAATTTCGTCTGGATCTGGGGTGCGGATGAGCGGCACCGCAACGAGTACACGGACTGGGCATCCTACGACTTCACTGTCAGCGTGAAGGCGCTGGAGGATTTCCGGGAGGAGTACGGATACGCCATAACCTCCGAGGACTTCGTGAACAAGGGGCAGCTCCACACCACCCATATGCCCGCGGACAGGGTGAAGCGGGACTGGATGGACTTCATTAACCGCTTTGTCGTCGAGGTGGGGAAGGAACTCATCGACATCGTCCACGAGGCGGGCAAGAAGGCCTATGTCTTCTACGACGACAGCTGGGTCGGGCTCGAGCCCAACGGGAAGCGCTTCCCGGAGTTCGGCTTCGACGGATTGATCAAGTGCGTGTTCTCCGGATTTGAAGTGCGCCTCTGCTCCATGGCGGAGGTCGAAACCCACGAGATCCGGCTTCATCCTTATCTCTTCCCCGTGGGCCTCGGCGGGCTTCCCACCTTCGCGGAGGGCGGCGATCCCGAGCGCGACGCGAGGCAGTACTGGCTCCATGTGCGCAGAGGGCTTCTTCGCGCGCCGATCCAGAGAATCGGCCTCGGCGGTTATGTGCACCTGACCAGGGGATTTGACAGCTTCGTGGACTGCATAGAGGAGCTCTCGGATGAGTTCCGCGATTTCGGGGAGATGCACGCGCTTGGAAAGCCCTATACCTTTAAGCCGAGGGTCGCGGTGCTGCATTACTGGGGCAGGCTCCGCTCCTGGACGCTCTCCGGGCATTTCCACGAGACCTACATGAACGACCTGATCCACATCAACGAGGCGCTCTCCGGCCTGCCCTTCGACGTGGATTTCCTCTCCTTCGATGATGTGAAGCAGGGAAAACTTGCGGAGTACGACGTGGTGATCAACGCCGGAAGAGCGCTCTCCGCATGGAGCGGCGGCGATGCGTGGGCGGATCCGGAGCTGGTGGCGGTACTGACAAAGTGGTGCGCGGAGGGCGGCGCGTTTATCGGCGTGGATGAGCCCTCGGCGGTCCCGGGCTTCGGCGATTACTTCCGCATGGCGCCCGTCCTCGGCGTGGATGAGGATACCGGCGCGAGGGTTACCCACGGCCGCTGGGCGTTTGAGCCGGTGACCGCGGAAACAGCGGCGGACGAGGAGCTTGCCGATGCGCTTAGGCGTGGGCTTGTCCCGGCCGGAGCGACGGTGAAGGCGAGGGCCTGCCGCTTCCTTACGGACGGGACAGCAGCCGTGCTCGCGGCGGCGAAGGTGCTCTCCAGCGAGGTCCCCGCGGAATGCACTTCCGGGGAGATCGCCGCTGCGGCGGGCGTGACGGACGACACTCCGGCCGTCCCCGCGCTGACCGTGAAAAGTTTTGGCAGAGGAAAAGGCATCTATCTCGGCGGTTTCTCCTACAGCCCGGCGAATGTCCGTATGCTGCAGAACCTTATCCTGTTCGCGGCGGGCGAGAAGGTAGACCAGGCGTATACCACTGTGAACCCGGTGACGGAGTGCACCTTCTTCCCGGAGGCGGGCAGGATCGTGGTGATCAACAACACTGCGGAGCCGCAGGAGACGGCAGTGCGCACGCCGGACGGGGAGACAGGCGTGGCGCTTAAACCCTACGGGACGTCGTTTATTGAAGTGTGAGGTGATCTTATTGATCAGAGCGAAAATTGCGGGTGTTCCGGTGGAAATCCGGTGCCGGCACGAAGAGAACGAAAGTTTTTTTGCCGACTATTTCACCGATGAGAGCCCGAAATTCATCGTTGAACCTGAAGCGGACGATCTGGAGAGAATCCGGGTCAGCGCGGATCAGATGGCGGTGAACGAGGGGAGGGAACCGGAGCATTATTCCGAATCCTATCTGGAGAACAATGCAGTGCACGCGCTGCTCGCGGAGAAGCTCGTGGAGTACGGCGTGCTTCTGATGCACGGCTCGGCGCTGGCGATGGACGGCGAGGTGTATATTTTTACGGCGAAGAGCGGCACGGGCAAGAGCACACATGCCAGGCTCTGGCGCGAGCGCTTCGGCAGCCGCGTGGAGATGATCAACGACGACAAGCCCATGCTCAGGATAGAGAACGGAAGCGTCATGGTGTACGGAACGCCGTGGAACGGCAAACACCGACTCGGCGTGAACGACCGTGCGCCGTTAAAAGCCGTGATCCATCTCACCCGGGACACGAAGAACCACATAAACCCCATCGCCGGCAGGGAGGCCTTCGCCCTGATCTACCGCCAGGCGTATGTCTCCAGAAATCCGGAGACGACGAGGAGAATTGTGGCGATGGAGGAAGAACTCATCCGCTCCGCCGCTTTCTACCGTCTGGGCTGCAACATGGAGATTGAGGCGGCGGAGACCGCCTGGAGGGGGATGAACCCCGGAAAACCGCTGCCGGAAGCAGGAAAGGATGAGCAGAATGAAGCTTAAGGACAGTTTTATGACGCAGGACGTGGACGGAACCCAGTTCCTTATTCCCCTTGGGGAGGGCGAATTTTCCGGGATAGCCCGGAGCAACGAGACGGCTGCGTTCATTGTGAACCTGATGAAGCAGGACACGGACAGGGACAGCATCATCGATGCGCTGTGCGGGGAGTATGACGCTCCCCGTGAAGTGATCGCCGAGGACGTGGACAAGGTGCTGGAGACGCTGCGCGGTATCGGCGCTGTGGAGGAATAATAGAGCGCCGGGGAATCGCGGAATCAGAATAACAGCGCCGGCTGTTTCTTCCTTTGCGGGAGGGAACAGCCGGCGCCTGTTTTTACTCCATGAACAGCCCGCGGATCTTCTCCGCGTCCACGCCGGCCGCAGGCGCGAAGCGCTCCGATGCGGCGTAGCGAAGGATGTTCTGCCTAAGCCACGCGGCGGCAGGGTCGCCTCCGCACTCGTCGAGTCTCGCGGCGCAGACGAGAAGCGAGCCTCCGCCGACCTTCGCCTCGAAGATAAGGCCCAGCTTGTGGCAGCGCATAGGATTGTCGACTACCTGAACGGCGGGCGCGATCTCCGCGGGGAAATCGTCGAGGATGATGGGAGAGGAGTTCTCCTCGATGTGCCACCAGTGCCACTCGCTGCAGTCCTCCGCGGGGAAGTCGCCGAAGACAGGACTCTCCTTGTCGATGTACATGCCAAGGGTGCCCGGCATGACCGTCTTGCCCTGCTGCAGGCTCAGGTTGCGGAACATCTGGTAGCTCCAGAAGTTCGCGCAGTAGTAGCCCTCCACGAAGTGGTCCGGATGGAGCCTCTTCGGGAACAGCACCACGCGGCCGCCGCGGGAGAGGATGTCCTCCGTCTCCGCATCAAAGGAGGAGGTGACATGCACTCCTTCCGGAGCTTCCGTGCCCGAGGCCTCGGGAAACACCCAGATCTTGTACTCGTTGATGATATCCGTGCCCTCGAGCTTCAGGGTAAGGAGAAGCGGTTCGGGGGCGGAGAACCCGGGAAGATCCACGGAGATCCCGCCGACATCGAAAAGGCCGCCCTGGGGGATCTCCGCGCACTTAAGGACGGTGGAGAAGATCTCCTTTCCGTCCGGTACGCCGCTAAGAAGGACGCTTACCCCGGCATCGGGGAAGCTGTCCCTGCCGTAATTTGCCATCTGCACCTTCGCGGCAAAGTGTTCGCCGGAGCGGTAGACGTACTTGTCCATACGGATGAGCAGTACCTCGGGACCGCAGTACCTGCGCCACTCCTCCGGCGTGACCATGCCCTTGGACTCCCCGAAGACGTTAAGGATGCCCACAAGAGCGCTGCCCTGCCCGAGGGCGTCGCGGATGCCGAGGATCTGGTAGCCTGCCATGTTGGCCGTGCGCGTGAACATCTCGATGTCCTGCCGGTAGCAGTCCAGCGCGAGCCTCCCCGTCGCGCGGTAGAAATCGCGCCACCTGGGGAGAAGCCCCTGC
>OMSM01000192.1 GCA_900313745.1 uncultured Lachnospiraceae bacterium | reverse complement strand
GCGGGGTTATCCGGATTCCGTTTCCCTGAGCAGTGAAGCAATCTGCATACCGTTTGCCAAAGAAGGACCGGCCGGCGATCCCCCGGGATCGCCGGCCGGCCCTCTCATCCGTGCCGCTGGCAGGGATAACATGCCTGTATGGGACGGGATCCGGTTTAGTTCATAAAGAGCTTCTTCGCGTAAGAGAGCCTGAACTCATTGACCGGGTCCTCCGCAAGGGAGCCGGGAGTCGCCTTGTCGAGGAAGCGGAGGACATTCTTTTCCTCCGGGGTATAGGCCTTCCATTCCGGCAGAGGGTTTCCGTTATAGTCCGTCCCTTCCGGATTATTCGGCGTTCCGTACTTGACGAAATTGGTCCAGTAGGATGCCACCTGCCTTGCCAGGTCATAGTGCCTGCCCTCGAAGGGCCGCCAGCTGTTTGCGAGGGAGTCAAACATGAACCAGAGATCGGATCCGTGGAAGGATCCCGCGTCGTCTCCCGGGATATCATGGTCAAAAATGTAATACCAGACCGGCTTTCCCATGGAGGAGCGCAGCTCGCAGAATCCGCGGCTTCCGGCCAGCATGGAGCTGAAGGTCCCCTTCTTGTACAGCGCCTTTACGTCATCATCGGAATGCACGTCGCAGAGAGCAAGATACTCCTCCGCCTGATCCCCGTAGACAGCTTCGGCCTGTGCAATGAAGCTCTCCAGCGTGGGAGGCGCAATGCGCGCGAACATTCCGCCGAGCGCCTCGCCCATGCAGTGCCCGACCATCATCGGAACAGTTTTGAAATCGTCCTTATACCAGGCTTCGCTGCTGGACCGGGTGACCAGCCTTCCGTCGATGCAGGGCGTGAACATGAAGCCGAACATGGCTCCGGGATCCGAGACGTCCCTGACCCGCTTCATCAGATCTTCGGCGGACAGGGAGCGGGCCTCCCGCAGGCCGCGTATCCCGGCCTTCTCAAAGAACTCGGCGCCGTGGGCCTCCGCCTCCTTAAGCGTCATGCATCGGTCGTTCAGGCCGTTCTCCGCATAGGCGAAACCTACGCTGGACTGGCAGATCGCGCCGGCGATCAGACCTTCATTGTATGAGGAACAGACCTGGTACTGCACGCTTCCGGCACCAGCGGACTGTCCGCAGATGGTAATCCGGCCCGGATCTCCGCCGAAGTTTACGATATTCTCATAGATCCAGTGAATGGCAGCCGACTGATCCTGCAGTCCGAAATTGGAGACCACCGTTCCTTCCGGCGTCTCCGCGGTAAGCTCCGGATGCGCGAGGAAACCGAAGAGGCCGAGCCGGTAACTCACCATGACGACGATTACGCCGCGGCGCGCGATGCGCTCGCCGTCGAATTCGACCTCATAGCTGTAGCCGTCCTGATATCCGCCGCCGTGGATGTAGCAGAAGACCGGAAGATTGTCCTCCGCCGTCTTCGCGGGGGAGAAGATATTCAGATACAGGCAGTCCTCGCTCATCGCGTATTCGGCGGCAGTCGGATTAAGCTCCCGGGTATAGAACTCCTCGTCATTTCCGGGATGATTGCGCATCATCGGGATCGGACCGTACTCATAGCATGTTTTCGTTCCCTCCCAGGGATCGCACGGCTCGGGCGCTTTCCAGCGCAGCTCCCCGACAGGAGCTTTGGCGTAGGGTACGCCGCGGAAGACCGTCACACGGGGATCCTTCCCGATAAGGCCTTTCAGTTTTCCGTATTTTGTTTCTACTGTCCGAAGCATAGTAAACCTCCAAAGGCAATATGGATGATGATTAATAGTGGAATTACCTTATCATAACTATAATGCATGATACCGGTCCGGAGAGCAACAGCCTGTTGCTTGTTGCCGCTCCGGAAGGCCGGCATAATAAAGACACAATAACAAAGGAGGGTGTCTTTATGGAGACGAAAGAAATACTGAAAACACTTCGTGAGAATCATAAGCTGACACAGGACCAGCTGGCCGGCCGTGTTATGGTCACGAGACAGGCGGTGAGCCGCTGGGAGAACGGGGAGACCCTGCCGAATACGGATACGCTCCGGATGCTTTCAAGGGAGTTTAACGTATCGATCAACACGCTGCTTGGGTCACCGAGGGAGCTTTTCTGCCAGTGCTGCGGGATGCCGCTGGATGATTCCATCATCGGCAGAAACAGGGACGGCTCGATGAATGAGGATTACTGCCAGTGGTGCTATGCGGACGGAACCTACACCTACAGTGACATGGACGACCTGATCCGCGTGTGCATTCCCAACATGGTGAAAGAAGGGTTTTCCGAGGAACAGGCGCGGACGTATCTGAAGGAGAACCTGCCGAAGCTGGACTACTGGAAGAGATATGAGGAACTGAGCGACGACGGGCAGTTTGAGGAGTTCAAGGAAAAACTCATCGAAGAAATCAACGCGCTTGGCATCAAGGGAATGCCGAAGGTGGAAAAACTGAACGCACTCGTCGGGAAATACGTGAATCTCGAGTACAGGCTCCCCGGCGGGATGAAGGTAAAATTCCTCGACGACCGCACGACCTATCTGGGGAACCAGCTGGAATCGGAGATCAGGGAAGGCCTTTGCTTCGGTATTCTCGCAAATATGGACTTCATCCTCGTCTCCACGTATGAGAAGGACGGGGAGAATCCGGAACTGATCCTTTATAAGAAGAGATAAGATCGGAGGTATGCCATGGCGGATTTTGCCGGACTGATTCGTGCGGATATGAAACCTGCGCTGGGCTGCTGGTTCGGCAATCCGGAGCACGGCCTTATGGTGCTGGACAGCATCACGGAGAGATCCTGAGAGACTCTTCCGATGCAGTTGAGCCGGAGGAATCCGGTGACGGGTCTTCCGTTGAGCACGCGCTTCTGAGTGAAATCTATGATTTCGCGTCCGGCGCGGGAATAGAGGAAATAGGGTTTATCCGGGAAGCATTCCGCGTCAACGGGGAGCTCTCCGACGCGGCTTTCCATTCCGCCCGCTGCACGATTACCTCTGCACTTCTCCGGAGCAACGGCGGCGTCTGTATCTCCGATAACGCGGAGAAATCGGCGCTTGTTCTTGCCGCCTCGGCGGCCGAGGCGCGTGTGCTGGGCCTGAATTATCCGGCGATGAGCATAACCGGGAGCGGAAACCACGGCAT
>OMSM01000378.1 GCA_900313745.1 uncultured Lachnospiraceae bacterium | reverse complement strand
GTCATGCCCGCGTCGATTTATCACGAGGACGAGGCCTTCCATGACAGCGAGTACGACATGGGCATGATCGCCAGGTACCTTGTGGACGACGAGCGCCGCGACAACTACCGCAAACAGGTGAGGAACGGCGTTCCGCTGGGCAAGGGCTACTACCTGCGCCGCGAGCCGGTCGCCTTCGAGCACCGCGGAAACCACGACGTGGTTCTGGCAGGCGGCAAGGCGGTGTCCCAGGCAGCCATCATGAAGAACGACTACAAGCTGGCCGATCTTGCGCAGCGCCAGTTCGAGTGGATCGTGGGAAAGAACACCTTTGCCGAGTCGGTGATGTTCGGCGAGGGGTACGACTACTGCTCGGAATACGCCGTGCTTCCGGGCGAGATGGTCGGTGAGCTTGGTGTGGGATTTACCGCCCTGGACGAGCATGATTCGCCCTTCTGGCCGCAGGTCAACAGCTGCGTGTACAAGGAAGTCTGGATCCGCTCGGTGATGCAGTACATCTGGCTTTCCAGCGATCTGCACGGAGCGGCTTCCGTGAAGGGAATTGCCCCGAAAGACAGCGGGAAGGTGCGCTTTGCCAACGAGTACGCGGAGTACTGCGCGGACGTGAACAAGGACACCGGCTGGTATGAGACAAAGCTTCCGGCCGGCCGCTACACGATCTCCTGCGGGGATATGGTGAAGCACATGGATCTTCTTCCGGCGCGGGAGTACCGGCTGGATGCGCCGTTCGCGGATATTGAGGTGACGAGTGTCCTGGAAGCGGCGGCTTCCCGCGGGGACGAGAGTGTCCGCACGGGCGATGAGGTGGAGATCACGGTCCGTCTCAGCGGAAAGAGCAGCGCGAAGGTGAAGATTCTTTCCGTGAACCTGTCCGGAGCAGGCTTTGACGGGGAGATTTCCGGGGCGGAGCCTTACGTGCTGCGCGGGAAGATCGAGAATCCGGCGATGCCTTACTACGCCGCGGTGATTCCGGAAGGGGATCTGAAGCAGGTAGTGGAGGTATACGGAAGGCCCGGGGAGGAGAAGTGACGGAATAATGCATGGCCGTAGCCTCACTGCTGCGGGCTGAGTGAATGGTCCGGAGCGATGAGACTCCGGGAGGGAGCCATAAGCTAACTGGTACGTCCCTGGAGGAGGAAAGCAGGCCTCCAGGGACGTACTTTATGCCTGGGAGATGGCCCCGGCAGGGGATCAGAAGCAAGCAGGTACGTCCCCTGAGGAAGGAATCTGGCGGGAGGGGACGTACTTTATGCCTGGGAGATGGCCCCGGGAGGGGATCAGAAGCAAGCAGGTACGTCCCCTGAGGAGGAAATCTGGCGGGAGGGGACGTACTGTGGCCAGAGAGATAGGCCTCCAGCAGGGACCCGACGCCACTTATACCTGTGAAGCAGGACAGGACAATCCTGCGGAGCATTTAGCTAATATTTAGCTAAGAATTAGGGCTGGAGGAAAACTGCAAACCGCAATATTTCGCAAGCTTTACAGCAATAAATTGCATGCCGCTGTTCATAGTGCTAAAATAATAAGTGCATTCCGGCTAAACATTTTAGCCAGAATGCACTAATCATGTAAACCTGCGCATTTTGTGCAGGTGCATAGAATGAACATGAACTGTAAGATTGATTTTTAGTGGGATTTTTGTCCGGACAGTTGGTAACGGCAATGAACAGCAGACACGGTCTCCTGAAAAAACTGATCAAGCATGCTCCATTCTACTTGATGATGCTCCCCGGCTTCACCTATCTCATCATCAACAATTATCTTCCTCTTCCCGGTCTTCAGCTGGCGTTCAAGCGGCTGAATTACTCGGTCGGCATCTGGAAGAGCGACTGGGTCGGGCTTAAGAACTTCCGGTTCCTGTTCAAGAGCATCGATTCCAGAATCATTATCCGGAACACCATCCTCTACAATATCGTCTTTATCGTGCTGGGAACGTCCTTCGCGGTTTTCGTCGCGATCCTCCTAAGCGAGGTCAGTTCCGGGTGGCAGAAGCGGTACCAGACGGTCATCCTTATTCCGCATCTTATTTCCTATGTCGTCGTCGGCTACATCGCCTACGCGTTTCTCGGCGGCGAGAACGGCATGATCAACAACCAGATCCTGAAGCCGATGGGCCTCTCCCCTGTCTCGTTCTATACCGAGGACAAGTACTGGCCTTTTATCCTGATCTTTGTCCATATCTGGAAATCCTTCGGATACAGCAGCGTGATCTACTTCGCCTCCATTGTGGGAATCGACAGAACCTATTACGAGGCGGCGGAGATCGACGGCGCCTCGGCGTGGGACCAGGTGTGGAGCATCACGATTCCCCTGCTGAAGCCGGTGATCATCACGATGACGCTCCTTGCACTGGGCAGGGTGATGTACTCCGACTTCGGGCTGTTCTACCAGGTTCCCCAGAATACGGGGCTTTTGTTCAACACGACGAATACGATCGATACCTATGTGTACCGCGGGCTGCTGGAATCCAACGACGTCGGAAGAGCGGCCGCGGCGAACTTCATCCAGTCGATACTCGGCTTCCTGATGGTGCTCTCCGCAAATGCGGTTGTGCGGAAGATCGGGAAGGAATACGCATTATTCTGAGGATGGGGCATTATGGGCGGATACAGCAAAAGTTTTAAAATCTTATCCTATACGGTTCTGACGGTCAGCTCCCTTCTGTGCGTGCTGCCGCTGCTTCTGCTGATTATCTCCTCCTTCACGGCAGAGTCGGCGCTCATGGCGAACGGCTACTCGTTCTTCCCCAAACAGTGGGGACTGGACGCCTATCAGTACCTCTGGAGCTCCAGAGGGCAGATCCTCCAGGCCTACAAGATGACGGTGCTCGTCACGCTCATCGGCGTGACGCTCAGTCTCTCGGTGACGACTCTCTTCGCCTACGGCCTGTCCATCCGGACGCTGCCGGGCAGAAGCATCATCGCGTTCTTCGTCTTCTTCACCATGCTCTTCAACGGCGGCCTGATTCCCTCCTATCTGATGTGGACGCAGACCTTCCACATCAAGGACACGGTGTACGCGCTGATCTTTCCGAATCTTATGATGAACGGCTTCTCGGTGATCGTCATGCGGTCGTATTTCCAGACCAGTATTCCGGACGGGCTCGCGGAGGCGGCAAAACTCGACGGCGCCGGCGAGTGGCGCATTCTCTTCAGCATCGTGCTCCCGCTCTCCAAGCCGATTCTCGCGACCATTACGCTGCTCTCGGGCCTCGCCTACTGGAACGACTGGATGAACGGCCTCTATTACATCAGCGGAAGGCGCGAGCTTTACACCATCCAGAACGTGTTAAACCGGATGGTGTCCAGCCTGGATTTCCTGCGCAACGCGGATATGACCTCCGCCATCGCTTCGGGCATCAAGACGCCGAGCATCGGCATCCGGATGGCGATCGCGGTGATTGCGCTGATCCCGATCCTGATCATCTATCCCTTCCTGCAGAAGGGATTCGTCAAGGGCATCGTGATCGGAAGTGTAAAAGGATAATGCTATTACCGGAGGTGCAGCATGAGTTTTGACCATGTCGACCAATTAATGCAGAGGCTGATCGATGAGGGGCATCCGGGATGCACTCTTCATGTGACGCAGCACGGAAAACTGATCTATGAGGGCTGTTACGGCTTCTCGGATGCGGCGAAGGAGAAGAAGATCACGCCGGATTCCGTATTCCGCATGGCCTCCATGTCAAAACTCCCGCTGTACACGACCATGATGATCCTGTACGAGCGCGCCCTGATCCGCATGGGGGATCCGCTGT
>OMSM01000374.1 GCA_900313745.1 uncultured Lachnospiraceae bacterium | reverse complement strand
GAGCAGAAGCGCAATATGGACAAGCTGAACCGCGCCTGCTCCATGCAGTTCATCATTGACGATGACTATGAAGCGGAAGTCCTGAAGGTGGAGGACAGCACGCTGAAGTTCACGAAGTGCGGCCTGGAAGTCCCCTACACCGGGAAGCTGGTTCCCCTCTACAACAAGTACTATCATTCTCCCAAGGATCACGTGATCCGCTTTACCAGGGAGAGCGGAAAGGCGCCTCTCTCCTACAAGTTCGACAAGCAGCACTTCCTGAAGAGCCTGTACGACCTGTGCGCGGAAAAGGGCGTCTCCTTCATGATGGGAACGCTGGTGATGGGCGGAAAGGACCTGGGTGACGAGGTCCAGGTCCGGGTGATGCACGACAGGGAGCAGAGCACCCTCAGCTGCAGGAAGCTCATCATCGCGGAGGGCGTCAACGCCGTGGTCAGCGGGAAGTTCGGAATGAACAGGGACCGTAAGTCCGCGGCCACCGCCTACTGCCTGAAGTACCTCATGGAGGGAATCACCGGGGTCGAAAACAACAGCTGGAACCTTTACTACGGCGAATGCTACCACTCCAAGACCGCCTGCATCATCGGCCCGAGCCTCGAGGGGGACGGCATCTTCGAGGTGACCATCACCGGCAGCCCGGAGCTCATGCCGAAAAAGATCTTCGAGGAATTTACGACAAAGAGCCCCATGGCGCCGAACTTCAGAAACGCGAAGCTCATCAAAAAGAGCGGCTGCTCCGTGAAGTCCTACCTGTCCATGATGAATCCCTGCAGGGGCAATGTCATCTGCATCGGCGACTGCGCCGCGATGATCGAGGTGGAGACCCAGGGCGGATTCCTCTGCGGAGACAGGGCGGCGAAGGCGGTCATCGCCGAAATGGAAGGCAAAAACGGATTTGACGAGTATACAAAGTGGTGGCAGGACTCCTTTGAGTTCAACCAGCCGGACCACATGATCGTCTCCCAGGGCTACGCGCTGGCCTTCGTGTACACCGACGACGAGCTGGATTACCTGTTCTCCCTCTGCGAGGGCCATGAGCTGCACGGCACCTACAGCCAGTACCTGACGCCGAAGCTGATCTGGGACTGCATCCGCTTAAGCTCCGCGAAGATCCGGGAAGAGCGCCCGGAGATCTACGCGAAAATGGTGAAAATGGGCCAGGCGGAGCAGTGAAACGCTCCGGATATCACTTTTGACCGTCACTTCATATGATTGAAATAGCAGGAGGAAAGAAACAATGGCACGCAGAATCTCTGATGAATGTGTAGGATGCGGAACCTGTGCGGCGTTCTGCCCGAAGGGCGCGATCTCCCAGGCTGTTACGGGCTATTACGTTGTGGATCCCGAGGGATGTATTGACTGCGGAAGCTGTGAAAAGGCATGTCCCGCGGAGGCAATCGCGCCGGAAGAGGGTCAGGCCTGAAAAAACCGGACGCTGTGAACCGGATGAAAGGAAGGAGCCGCAATGCTTGATTTACTGATTATCGGGGCAGGCCCCGCCGGACTTCTGGCAGCTTACACTGCTGCCAAAAAAGGCGCGAAAACGCTCGTTGTCGATATGAAACGGGATATCCATATCGCGAGAAGGGCATGTTCCGCGCAGTTTGTGCTGGACGAAGGCTATGAAGGCGAGACCCTTAAGATCGGGGACGGAAAGCTGGTCTTTACGAAAAACGGCTTTGAAGTGCCTTATACGGGGAAGCTGGTGCCGATTCAGCACAACTACATGATTTCCCCAAAGGGGTACACGGTCGATTTCTCCTATGAGGACCTGCGCCCCACCGCAATGAAATTTGACAAAAACGCCCTTCTTGAGGGGCTCCTGAAACAGTGTGAAGAGGCAGGAGTCGAGATCCGCCCGGGCACCATGGCCCTGAAGGGGACGGACACCGGAAGCAGCGTGAAGCTCCTGGTGAAGGATGACAGCGGGGAATACGAGCTGGAGGCCAGGAAGCTGATCATCGCGGAGGGGGTGAACCGGAAGCTCACGACCCTGTTCGGCATAAACAAAGGCTACCAGTGCATGGGGATCCCGCTGACCTACGAATACACCCTGGAGGGAACCCGGGGAATCCCCCACAACAGCTGGATCCAGTATTACGGGGACGTCTATCATCCCTTCATGGAGATCATGGTGGGAGAGAGCACCTACAGCGACGACGCGCTGGAATTCACCATCATGGGCATCGGGGACCAGAAGCCGAAGGCCTTCTTCGAAAAGCTGAGGACCATGAGCCCCCTGGCGGAAAACCTGAAGGACGCGAGGATCGTGGAGAAGAAGGGCTGCGCCTGCAGAAACTATCTCTCCCTCACGAAGCCTTACGCCGGAAATGTTCTCGCCATTGGGGACAGCGCCGCCCATATCGAGGTGATCAACCAGGGCGCCATGATGTGCGGCTTCCACGGGGGCAATGCCGTCGTGAAGGAGCTGGACGGCAAACCGGGATTTGAGGACTATTCCCGCTGGTGGAACGACGCGTTCGAATTCAACTGCGAGGACCCCGTGGAGCAGCTGAAGATGTACGGCGCGATCAATATCAAGAGGACCCTTGCCGACGACGAGATCGACTATCTGTTTGCCATGCTGGAAGGCGGGCAGCACTCCGGTCACTTTAACCAGTACGAAGTGCCGAAGAATTTCTGGACCGCGGTCCTGAAGCATGACGCCGAGATCAAAGAGGAGCGGCCCGCGCTGTATGAAAAGATGGCCGCGATCCGGTCCTACAAGGCGCAGGGGAAATTTTAAGAGAGGACACTGTGAGATGGATATTCTCGAAAAGAACCGTCAGCTCATTGATCAGCGGATCCGGCAGGGCCTGGAGCTCCTGGGGAAAACCTACGAGATCAGGGAGCGGTCGGCAGATCCCGTGCTCTCAAGCCCCCGGGTGGGCGGACGGACGCACATTGCCCGCAGCTTTGACATAAAGGGCGTGGGCAATCTTCTGACGATGACCTGCAAGGAGTCGGAGGAGAACAACCTGAGCTCCTTTGTGGTCATGCCCTATTACAAGAACCTGCCTCTGTTTTCCTCCGATTTTGTCTACTCCGGGGAAAACAGGTACTTCCTTCTGGAAATCTATGATCTGTCCGTCCGCCGCGACGCTCTGTACGACCGGGGAATCGAGTCCCTGAAGGCCTTCGCGCCGGAGCTCGGCGGCATGAAGGATATTCCCACGAGGCCCTGCTGGTACGACGACATCCGGCCCGTCTGCTATTCCAAGGCGCCGTCACCGGACCAGGACGAGGCCGCCATCCGGGGATTCCTTGATTTCCTGGCCCTCTTTGTCCGGATGGAGCAGGCGGCTCCCGGCCTCACGGGAGCGGACCTGGACCTGAAGTGGAAGAAAAACAGGGAGTACGCGGACCGTCTGATCGACGACGGAGGCGTGTCCACGGACCTCTTCACCGAGGCCCTCGGCGCGGAGAACACCCGGCGCTTTTTCCATGAAGTCTTTTTCGGAAGCGAGCACTATAAACCGGTCATGTGAGGAAGCGGTCAGAAAACGAATTTTTTCCCTTCCTCCGCGGACTGGTAGGCGGCGTAGGTCACTTTGGTGATGTCGTAGGCGAGGCGGAAGCCGGAGAGCGGTTCGCGGTCCAGGGCGGCGCATTCCATGAAGTGTTCCCGACGTCGCAGAAAACCTCCTTCAATGTATTCATCCCAGTATGGTGACAATCTATAGCCCAGGGGACTATGCAAGCGATCATAAACCAGAAGAGTATGTGAAATACAATCTGGAGTCCGAAATCAGAAATCCGATCATTGCTAAGATTCTGTTTTTAAGTAAGTCGATAGAGCAATTTGGCAGTGGATTCAAGAGGATTGACAGTCTGTGTAAGGACGCCGGCATTAAGTACTCATACGAAAGAAGCGATAACGGCTTTAAACTCATCTTTTACAGACAGCAGCTCATAAGTGACATCCCGAATGTCACTTATGATGTCACTTATGAAAATGCGCTGAATATAACTGAACAGGCTGTTCTGGCAGTTTTAAAATAAAATCCCGAGATCTCCCGCGAGGATATAGCAGAAAAGGTTTCCAAAACAGTAAGAACGGTGCAGAGGGCACTTGTTTCATTAACGGAGAAAGGTTACATCAGACGTGTTGGAGCAAAGAAGAATTCAACATGGGAGTTGCTTCGATAGAGATGTATGCCGGTCCTTCAGTTTATTATCGTTTTTATTTCCGCTAGTCGATGTCATATATAGCTATAAGTTCAGAATTGAATATCGGGGATAAAACAAAAGATGCGCAATGCTATTGAAATCATTAGTATACTTCAGAAACAACTAAATGAGCTTCAGCTTGAAAACCAACTTTTGAAGAACATCCTGGATCGTTCCGGCATTTCTTATGTGCAGGAACTAAAACATCTGAGGGAACCGGAGGGAACTGAAAGCTTCGCTCCAAATCAGGGGGCAAGGATTATTCATCCAAAGGAAATTACTGATAAAATGGTGAATATATTTCTCACCTATTTCTGGGGGCTCCCTGATGTTTATGCAAAACGTTCGGAGAAGAAAAACGGCGAATCCGGATATTATCCCCAATGCAAAATTT
>OMSM01000373.1 GCA_900313745.1 uncultured Lachnospiraceae bacterium | reverse complement strand
TTTAAGCCCGAACAGCTTCTTGCCGCGATCTACAGGCTTGCCTCGATAAAGGGCGAGGGCAGGGTGGAGAATCTCTACACCGGTGTCGTTACCAGAGAGGGCAACAGGGATGCCCAGGCAATGATGGAGGAGTTTTTCTCTCCCTGCGACGCTGCCTGGAGGGGCCTCGGGATTATTCCCGGATCAGGCCTTAAGCTGAAGGAAAAATACGCGGATTTCGATATGGACAGTGAATCCCTCACGGAGGACAGGATCGGCGGAGGCTGCTGCTGCGCCGAGGTGCTCACAGGGCGGAAGGCGCCGTGGGAGTGCCCGCTCTTCGCCGGGGCCTGCACGCCTCAGGATCCCCGCGGTGCGTGCATGGTGAGCCAGGAGGGAAGCTGCTACAACTACTATATCTCCGGAAGGAGATAAATCGTGCCTGGAGGACCGGTATGCTTGAAAAAACGATAACCATGGCCCACGGAAGCGGAGGGGAGGCGACGGAGCGCCTCATCCGTGAGGTTTTCTGCAGACATTTCCATAATGAATACCTGGACAGCCTGAATGACGCGTCCTCCGTCCCGGGGGCGGGAAGGCTCGCGATGACCACGGACAGCTTTGTGGTGACCCCGTATTTCTATCCCGGCGGGGACATCGGGAGGCTCGCGGTCTGCGGCACGGTGAATGACCTTCTGGTGAGCGGGGCTGTCCCGAAGTACTTAAGCTGCGGATTTATCCTTGAGGAAGGTCTTCCGGTGGACGATCTGGACCGGATTGCCGCTTCCATGGCCGCGACTGCCGGGGAAGCCGGCGTTGCGATTGTCACCGGGGATACCAAGGTGATAGAGGGAAAAGGCGGCGGAGGCCTTCTTATCAACACGGCGGGCATCGGCTTCCTGGATGAGAGCCGCAAGGTCGGCCCGGACCAGATAAAGCCCGGTGACAAGGTTATCGTCTCGGGAACATTGGGCGAGCATCACGCCGCAATACTCGGCTGCAGGATGGGGATGCAGAATGATTCCATATTCAGCGACAACGCCCCGCTGACCGCGATGGTGAACGCCCTTTTTGGCGCCGGGATTCCGGTAAGGGCAATGCGGGACGTCACGAGGGGAGGACTTGCGACGGTTTTAAACGAGTTCGCGAAGAGCTCCGGGCTGTCGGTGACTGTCGGGGAGGATAAGCTTCCCGTGCTGGCTCCGGTCAGGGATTTCTGCGGGATACTCGGGCTGGATCCGCTTTACATGGGCAACGAGGGCAAGCTTGTCGCGGTCGTTGCGCCTGAAGCTGCGGAACAGGCTCTGGATATCATAAGAAGGAGTCCCTTCGGAGAAAACGCCGCGGTCATCGGGGAGACCGGCAAAACTTACGAGGATGCGCCGGCGCTTTATATCAGGACGCCCATCGGAGGAACAAGGGTCGCGGGAGCGCTTTACGGGGAGGGACTTCCCAGGATCTGCTGAGGCCCTTTTGGTTGTGTATTGGCGAAAAAAAGAGTAAACTAAGCATCACTGCTCATTTACGGGAGAACATAATACTATGGCACTCATCAAGAAGCCGGTCACCGGTATGAGGGATATACTTCCCTCCGAAATGGAGATCCGGGATTACTGCATCTCCGTGATCAAGAAGACCTACGCGGAATTTGGTTTTCTCTCCATCGAGACGCCCGCCGTCGAAAGCATTGACAACCTGACAAGCAAACAGGGCGGGGACAACGAGAAGCTGATCTTCAGGATTATGAAGCGCGGGGAGAAGCTGCGCATAAGCGAGGCGCAGTCCGAGGCCGACCTCGCGGACAGCGGCCTCCGCTATGACCTGACGGTCCCGCTTGTCCGCTATTATTCGGCGCACTCCGCCGAGCTTCCCGCGCCGTTCAAGGCCCTTCAGATGGGCAATGTATGGCGCGCGGAAAGGCCGCAGAGAGGCCGTTTCCGCCAGTTCATGCAGTGCGACATAGATATTATCGGCGAGCCCACGAACCTGGCGGAGATCGAGCTCTTTCTCGCGACGACAACGACGCTGGGAAGGCTTGGCTTTAAGGGATTCCAGCTGAAGATGAACGACCGCAGGATGCTTAAGGCGATGGCGGAGTTTTCGGGCTTTCCCAGGGAGCGCTTCGACGAAGTGTTCATCATCCTCGACAAGATGGACAAGATCGGAATTGACGGTGTGGCGTCGGAGCTCACCGGGGCAGGATTCGATGAGGCAGCGGTGGCGGAATACACCGGACTCTTCAGGGAGCTCGGGGAGGCGGACGACGCGCTCGGATTCCTTGAGAAGAAGCTTGAAGGAGTGATCGCACCGGAGGTCATCCCGTGGATAAGGGAGATCATGGATACAGTAGACGCCACGAAGACGGCGGATTTCCGGCTGGTCTTCGATCCCACCATCGTCCGCGGCATGTCCTACTACACCGGCACAATCTTTGAGATCGCAATGCCCGAGCTCGGAGTAAGCTGCGGCGGAGGCGGGCGCTATGACAAGATGGTCGGCCGGTTCACCGGACAGGACGTCCCCGCCTGCGGATTCTCCATCGGCTTTGAGCGCATCATCCTGATCCTCACGGAGCAGGGCTTCAAAGTTCCGGGAGCGTCCGGAAAGACGGCATACCTCATCGAGAAGGGAATGCCCGCGGAGCGCCTTGCGGAAATCCTCGGCGAAGCCCAGAAGGAGAGGGAAGGCGGCCGCAGGATTCTTGTCGCCCGGATGAACAAGAACAAGAAGTTCCAGAAGGAATCGCTCAGTCAGTCCGGATATACGGAGTTTAAGGAGTTTTACGTCAACTAAGTAAGAAGGAAGGAATTCGTCATGCTTACACAGTCGCGCACACATACCTGCGGGGAGCTCCGCCTGGAGGACGCAGGGAAGAAGGTCACCCTTGCCGGATGGCTTGAGAATATCCGCGTCGTCTCTTCGGCGCTGGCGTTTATTGTCCTGAGGGACTTCTACGGGACCACGCAGATCGTCGCGGAGAGCGAGGAAATGGTCCGCAGCTTCAGGGAGATCACCAAGGAGTCGACGATACAGGTCTCCGGCGAGGTCAGGGAGAGGGAGAGCAGAAACCCCAGACAGCTCACCGGGGATATTGAGATTGTTCCGGAGAACGTCACTGTTCTCGGCCGCTGCCGCTACAGCGAGCTGCCATTCGAGATCAACCGGAGCAGGGAGGCGGACGAGACGCAGCGCCTGAAATACCGCTATCTTGACCTGCGCAATCCCGAGCTTAAGAAGAACATCGTCTTAAGATGCAGTGTGGTTTCCGCTCTGAGGCAGGCGATGAATGAGCACGGCTTCCTGGAAATTACCACGCCCATCCTTACGGCGTCCTCTCCCGAGGGAGCGAGGGACTACCTCGTCCCCGCGAGGAAGCATCCCGGCAAGTTCTATGCGCTTCCCCAGGCTCCCCAGCAGTTCAAGCAGCTGCTCATGGTCTCCGGAATTGACCGCTATTTCCAGATCGCTCCGTGCTTCCGCGACGAGGATGCGAGAGGAGACCGCTCGCCGGGCGAATTCTATCAGCTTGACATGGAGATGGCTTTCGCGTCGAAGGAGGACGTCTTCGGTGTTATCGAGGACGTGCTTCCTCCAATCTTTGCGAAATACGGCACCTATAACCGCGCAAGCTCCGCTCCCTTTGTGCGCATCCCTTATACGGAAGCGCTGGAGAAGTACGGCTCGGACAAGCCGGATCTCCGCATCGACCTTACCGTAAGGGACGCAGGCGATGTGCTTAAGGACTGCGGCTTCGGGCCCTTCTCCACCAGCCTGGCAATAAAGGATGAGGACGGAAATGCAGTGGGAACGGAGCAGCGCTGCGTGGATATCCGCGCCGTGGTCGTTCCGGATTTCCGCGAGACGAGGAAGTTCATTGACAAAACTCTCGCGGATGTGGAAGTGGTTGCAGGGGCAAAGCCCTACTGGTTCCGCCTTGATGAGAACGGCGACGTCGTCGGCGGCATCGCGAAGTTCGTCCAGCCGGTTAAGGAAAAGGTGGTCGCAGGCCTCGGGCTCAAGCCCGGTGATTTTGTCGCCGTCGCCTCCGGATCCGTAAAGGATACCGGAAGCATGGCCCAGGCAGGCGCAGCGAAGGCAGCGGCCTTAAAGACCGCCGGCGTCCTGGTGAAAACCCTCGGCCAGGCGGTGCCCGGCCACATGGATGAGGAGCAGTACGCCTTCTGCTGGATTGTTGATTTCCCGATGTATGAGATCGGCGAGGAGTCCGGCGAGCTGGAATTCTGCCACAATCCCTTCTCCATGCCCGCAGGCGGCCTCGAGTCCCTGCTTAAGGCCGAGAGAGGGGAGATCGATCCCTTAAGTATCCTTGCCGATCAGTACGATCTCGTCTGCAACGGCGTGGAGCTTTCCTCCGGTGCCGTGAGAAACCACGATCCCGAGATCATGATTAAGGCCTTCGAGCTGGTCCGTCTCGGTGAGGAGGACGTGAAGAAGAAATTCCCGGCGATGTACAA
>OMSM01000395.1 GCA_900313745.1 uncultured Lachnospiraceae bacterium | reverse complement strand
GCAAAGGACGGCAGGTCATAGGTCTCGCATTCCACAGACGTGGTCAGGGATACACCGTGGCCGTACTTCATGAGATCGGCGAACGGATAGTAGGCAGCGGACTTCCAGACGTGGTCGTGATTGCAGGATGCCGCGACATTTAAGCCTCCGGTCATGCAGCCGATCTTGACGCGGTCCGCGTGGCGCATGAGCTCCAGGATGACAGCGGCGTTGCCGAGAGCCATGAGCATCGGATCCATCCTCGGGAAGCCGCGCTCGGGCATGTTGTCGGGATCGTGGCGGATGTAGCCTCTCTCGGGATCGAAGATGTAGTGCGAACCGGGCTCCAGATAGACCTCACGGCCGAAGTGCACGGGGCTGGAGGGCCTCATCATGACTCCGTACTCGTCGAAAGAGAGCTTCATGACCTTGGGGGAGCGGACCAGCTGCTGCACGAAGTCGCAGAGGCCGATCTCGGTGCGGATGTAGTCCTCGAAGTAGCGGGTCGCCGCCATGAACTGGGCGTAATTGCCGATCTCCGCAGCCTGATAGT
The DNA here is from genome assembly GCA_900313745.1 of uncultured Lachnospiraceae bacterium. Classification (GTDB taxonomy): domain Bacteria; phylum Bacillota; class Clostridia; order Lachnospirales; family Lachnospiraceae; genus CAG-791. Next base: position 5,641 of record OMSM01000395.1, on the reverse strand, counting down.
GGTGCATGGAGATGTAGTCCACGGAGTTGTAGCACTCCTTCAGAACCTTGTAGTCCCAGTCGGGATAGTGCATGAGGTCCGGGGAGCTGGAGACGCAGACCGCCGTCTCGACGGAGCCGTCGACCCATTTCATGGCCTTGGAGGTCTCATTGGCGAGCACGCCGTAGGCCTTGGGATCCTTCTCCCAGGAAGCTACCTGCCAGGGACCGTCCATCTCGTTGCCCAGGTACCACATTTTCACGCCGTAGGGCTTCTCCCTGCCATACTTCTTCCTCAGGTCGGACCAGTAGGTGCCGCCCGCATGATTGGTGTACTCCACGTTGTAGATAGCGTCGTTGATGTCGCCGGTGCCGAGATTGATGGTGTACATCGGCTCCATTCCGGCCTTTTCCGCCCACTGCAGGTACTCGTCGTGGCCGACGTCATTGGGGATGTACTGATGCCAGGCGAGATCCAGGTGCTCCTTCCGCTGGTCCTTCGGGCCGATGGAGTCCTTCCAGTCCCAGCCGGAGACGAAGTTGCCGCCGGGGAGACGTACCGCGGGTACGCCTGACGCCTTCAGCGCTTCCAGCCAGTCCTTGCGGAAGCCCTGCTCGTCGGCGGTGGGGTGCTTCGGATTGTACATGCTTCCGTTGACCATGGTGCCGATGGGCTCAAGGAACGCGCCGTAGAGCCGGCGGGAGATGTCGCCGATCTTGAAATTCGGGTTGACGGATACTTTTGCCTTTTTAGCCATTGCTGTCGTCCTTTCTTCAAACTAATGTCTCAATCAGGAACCTGTCAAAACTGGTGTCGCCCGTCTCGGGAACAGACCCGCGGGGATCAAAGACCATGCTCTCCTCCGCGCCGGCGGCATAGGGCTTCCATGCGGGAAGATCTTCGCCGTCATAGCCCTTTCCGTTCGGATCGCCGGTCTTGATGAAATTCACCCAGTAGTCCGCCATCTGTCTCGCGAGGTCGTAGTGCCTTCCGACGAACGGACGCCAGCACTTCTGGAGGTTGTCAAAGAAGAACCAGAGATCGGAGGAGTGGAAGTTTCCGGGGTTGTCATAGCCCGGGATGTCCTCGTTGAACCGGTAGTAGTAGTTCGGCGCGGTCTTTCCGCTCTTTTCGCTCTCCAGGAAGACGTGCTTCACCGCGGGCTCGATGCGGCTTACCGGGGCGAAGCGCCCGTCGCCCATGGGTTTGTGGGCTTCATCGAAGGAGAGGAATTCGCCTGCTCTTTCGCCGAAGATGCGCTCTGCCTCCGCCTTCAGGCCGTCCTCGTCCGCGGCGCTGATAAATGCCGGGAACTCGTCGACAGTATTGCCGGAGATGAGCGGGATATCGAGGGATTTACCTTCCGCAAAAAGCTTATAGGTATCGTCGGTGTTGAAAACTCCGTCCACGCAGGGACCTAAGGCCATCGCGCCCTTGCGGAACTCCTCATACTTGTCGCGGATGAAGAAGGCGTCGAGTTTGCGGCCTTCCTCTATGCTCCCCGCGCCGAGGAACTTAAGGAAATCTGCTCCGATCTGCTCCACATTGGAGAGAATGCGGCCGTTGCCGGGGAAAGCGGATTTATAGGGATCCCGGAACATGCCGCTGATGGCGATGGCGCTCTTTATGAGCCCCTTGTTCTCCGGGTTGGTGATCTGGTACATGACGGAGCCGCCGCCCGCGGACTGCCCGCCGATGGAGATCTTGTCGGGATCGCCGCCGAAGGCCGCGATGTTGCGCTGTACCCAGCGCACGCCGGCCTGCTGGTCCAGGAGGCCGAAGTTTGTCGGCGCGTCAGGCTGTGAAGCGGTCAGTTCCGGGTGGGCCATGAAGCCGAAGGCACCGACGCGGTAGTTCACGGAGACTACGACGATGCCGCGCTTCGCGAGGGCTTCACCGTCGAATTCCATCTCCGCGGTGTAGCCGACCTGGTAGCCGCCGCCGAAGAACCACACCAGGACAGGGAATTTCTCGTCGCCGGTCTTCGCCGGAGTCCAGATGTTGAGGTAAAGGCAGTCCTCGCTCATGGGGATTTCCGGGTTCACGTGCCACTCGAGGGTGTAGACGTTGTCCGCGAGTCCCGGGGTCTCCTGCATGGAGATGGGGGCAAACTCGAGACAGGCGCGCTCTCCTTCCCAGTCCGCTGCGGGCTGCGGCGCCCTCCAGCGGTTTTCGCCCACGGGCGGTGCCGCATAAGGAACACCACGGTAGACGGTGATTCTGGCGTTGGTCCCCTGCATACCGCGGACCCAGCCGTTTTCTGTCAGTGCTTTTCTTATCATGGATGTTCACGCTTTCTGCTGCGCCGTGCAGCGTTCATATTTCCTGCAGCCCGGAATTCTGTTCCGGCGCTGTTCAGTTTTGGCTCATCCCTCGCCGGGCGGCATCGCAAGGAATCCTCCCGCTGTGCGGGTCCCTCCTTGCGATCATCCCTTCACGCCGCCGAGGGTGATGCCCTTGACGAAATTGCGCTGGATGAACGGATAGACGATGATGATGGGCAGGATGCCGAGAACTGCCATGGACATGCGGATCGAGACCGTGGGGATGGAGGCAAGGCCGATATCCGCGTTGGCGACATTGGTCGAGTTCGCGCTGAGGAACTGGATGTTCTGCATCATGCGGTTAAGCAGGTTCTGGATCGAGTAGAGCTCCGTCCTCTTGGTGATGTAGACGTAGCCGTTCTGCCAGTCGTTCCAGTAGCCGATGCCGGCGAACAGGCCGATGGTCGTAATGATGGGACGGGCGAGCGGAATTGCGATGGTGCTGAACACCTTGAATTCACTTGCGCCGTCGATCTTGGCAGCTTCCATGATCTCATCCGGGATCGAGGAGACGAAGTAGGACTTCATCAGCATGATATACATTCCGTTCGTCACCAGGCCGGGAATCAGCAGCCCGAAAAAGGTGTTCTTGATGTTGAACACGTTGGTGTAGTTCATGTAGGTCGGAACCAGGCCGCCGTTGAACAGCATCGTGAAGAACACATAGAAATTCATGAAGCCGCGGCCGACGACTATCCTCTTGGAGAGGGCGTAGGCCATCGGGGTAGTGACGCACAGGGAGAGCGTCACGCCGGTCACGGTGAGGATCACCGAGACCATATAGGCGGTCGGAACGGCGGAGCCTGTCTTGAATACATATTCGTAGGCGTAGAGGCTCAGTTTTTCCGGGAGGAAGGAATAGCCGTTCTTGATCAGCGTCGCATCGTCCGTAATCGACGAGATACCCAGGAGGACCATGGGCAGCAGGGCGGTCAGGGACAGGAAGGTCATGACCACATGAGCCACAATCTGGAATCTTCTTTCTTCTTTGGTATGCATGTCTTAGCTCCTTTACCTGCAGACAGCGGGACAACTCTTCGGTCTGATAATCAGAATAAGGCGCTGTCCGCGACAGCGGGGACAGTATTCCGGTCTGATAATCAGAATAAGGCGCTGTCGCTGTCTATCTTCCGCACGACGAGGTTTGTCGTCATGATCAGGATGAAGCCGACCATGGACTGGTAGAAGCCGGCCGACGCGGACAGTGTGATCTTGCCCAGCTCAAGCAGGCCGCGGTAGACGTAGGTATCGATGGTGTTGGTCACCGGGAACAGCGCTCCGGAGTTCTGCGGAACCTGGTAGAAGAGGCCGAAATCCGAGTAGAAGATTCGTCCGATGGCCAGGAGCGTCATCATGATGATGGTCGGCTTTAAGAGCGGGAGCGTGATCGTGAAGATCTGCTTCACCTTGCCGGCGCCGTCGATTGCAGCAGCCTCGTAGAAGGTGCGGTCTATGCCAAGTATGGAGGAGAGGTAGATGATGCAGTTGTATCCGATGACTTTCCAGCAGTTGACGAAGACCAGGATGAAAGGCCAGTATTTCTTCTCCATGTACCAGGAGATTTTGTCCCTGCCCATGAGACGGAGCACCGTGTTGTTGAGGAAGCCGTTCTCCGTGGAGAGGAAGGCGAAAACCAGGTAACTCACGATGACCATAGAGATCATGTAGGGGAGCAGGATCAGGGACTGGTAGACATTCTTCACGCGGCTGCGCATCTCGGAGAGAAGTATTGCAACGAAGATGGCGAGGACGGTGTTGATGATAATGAATACCAGGTTATAGCACAGCGTGTTGCGCGTAATGATAAAGGCGTCCTTGGTGGCAAAGAGGTATTTGAAGTTTTTGAAGCCCGCCCAGGGAGAGCCGTAGATGCCTTTTTTAGCGGTGTAATTCTTGAATGCAAGGACAAGGCCCGGAAGGGGCATGTAATTATTGATGAAGAGATAGATAAAGGCCGGAAGGGCCATGATGTAAAAAGGAACGCTCTTTTTCAGGGCGACCTTAATGTTGCGTTTTTCGCGGTAGGGGACTTCCTTCTGCTTGCTTTTCATGGTGTTCTCCTCGCGTGACACTGCCCGGAATCCGCAGATCCGGGAAGCATTATCAGGAGCAGGGGCGCCGGGCAGGTATACAGTCGGTTCGCCGCCGGCGGCCGGTACGGGAAATATGCTGATGTGAAATAAAGTGACTTTAATGGGATCGAGGGGCCGGTTGCCCGGCCCCTCGAAGTAAAGAACACTGCCGTTTAATTATTTGCCGTTTTCAGCAGCCCACTCCTCAAGCTGGCGGGCCTTCTCGGCGATGTACTCGTCAAGGCCGGCCTTGCGGAGCTCCTCGTTGAACTTAGCGGAGCCCTCTTCCGGCTCAAGGAAGCCGTAGAGCAGCTGGTTCGCATACTCGTCATAGACGTTCTGCAGTGCCGCGTATTCTGCCGCATACTCCGAGTTGTCGAAGGTGAAGCCCATCGCAAGGGAGGTAGGAGCATTGTTGTTGAAGTCCATGGTGCGGGGACCGAGATCGAGCGGATCGCCAACCCAGCAGGGGGTAAGATACTGGTTAGGAAGCTCCCAGTTCATGGTGTGATACCACTCTGCGTTCTCTGCGTTCACGCCATCGGGGAAGGTGATGTGGCCGTCTTCGGTGAAGACATAATCGGTGCCTTCCTGGCCCCAGACAAGGAGGGTGGAGAGCTCGGGATCCTTATAGAGCTCGTTCATCAGCTGCATGGAAGCGATCGGATCCTCGCAGCCCTGGTTGAGGCAGGTGATAACGGAAGCGATACCGGAGGACTTGATGATGTCCTGGCCGAGTATGAAGACGATCATCTCGCGGCCGCACTCGCCGGAAATCTGGGACTTGTAGCCGGGCTTCGCCTGGGAAAGCATGGACATGTAAGCGCCGGACTTGCACTTCGCGCTGATGGAGGTGGTGTCGGTAAGAGCATCCTGGGACATGAAGCCTCTCTGGTTCCAGTCGTACATACGGCCGACCATCTCATACCACTCGGGGCTCTCGAACAGGTTGACCACTTCGAGGCTCTCGGTGGGGTGCGTCAGAACGCCGAACCAGTCGTTGCCGATGGAATCGACGATGGAGCCCTGGCCGAACTGGTTGCCGCCGACGGCGAATACATACTTGTCAGGGAATGCTTCGTGGAGCTGGGTAAAGATGTCGGTCATCTCATCCCAGGTCGCATAGCACTGCTGCTTGTCATCTTCCTCATACTCATAGCCGATGGCATCGAGATATTCCTTGCCGATCATCATGGCGCCGCAGGTGATGGCGTAGTCCTTGATGGGCGGAATGCCGTACAGGGTGCCGTCGAAGCGGCAGGCATC
>OMSM01000372.1 GCA_900313745.1 uncultured Lachnospiraceae bacterium | reverse complement strand
TAGTCCAGATCCCTTGCGAGTGTCTCGGGATTGCATGAGATATACACCACCTTCGCCGGCTGCAGACAGACAAGTGCATCCAGAAACTCCTCCGTAGCACCCGCGCGGGGCGGATCAAGGAAGACGACGTCGGGCTTCTCTGCGCTCTTTCCTTCCTTTCCCTGCATCATCCGTACTTCCTCGTCTTCTTCCGCTTCTCTGTAATCCTCCGCCATCCCGGCAAGAAGCTCCGTGGCATCCCCCTCGATAAAATGCACATTCCCCGCGTTATTGAGACGGGCATTTTCCTCCGCATCCCTTACCGCTTCCGGAGAAAGCTCGATTCCCAGTACTTCAGCTGCCTTGTCCGAGGCAAGTATGCCTATGGTACCGATGCCGCAATAGGCGTCAATGACCCTCTCCCTGCCCGAGAGGCCGGCCATGTCCACCGCGATGTTGTAAAGTTTTGCCGTCTGGATGGGGTTTACCTGATAAAACGCCCTGGAGGAAATCCGGAATTTCTTTCCATTAATTTCATCAATGATATAGCCGGGGCCGAAAAGTACCTTCTCGCGTCCGGCGAGGACAAGGGAGTCCGTGCGGTCGTTGATATTCTGCACTATCGTCGTGATTTCCGGATGCTTCTGCCGGAGGGCACGCAGGAAATTCTCCCTTGAAGGGATAATCGGGCCGGAAGTGACGATGGTCAGCATAACCTCCCCTGTCGCCCTCGCTGTCCTGACCTGGACATAGCGCAGAATCCCCGTGCCCTCATCCTCGTTGTAATTTGTGATTTTGAACGAGGGAGCAAGCTCCTCTATTGTCCGTATTACCGCCTCCGCGCGGCGGTTCTCCAGAAGGCAGTCGGTGACGGGAATAATCTCATGGGAATATGCCCTGTAGACACCGCATACCCTGCGGCGCCGGTAATCATAACCGAACACGGAGGTTACCTTGTTGCGGTACCGGTCGGGATTCTTCATGCGGATGACAGGTTCGACGGGGCCAAAACTTCCGATCAGCTCCTCTACCCGTCTCTGTTTGCTCTCTGCCTGCTCCGCGTAGGGCACATCGATCAGCGTACAGCCGCCGCATCTCCCGCTGTAAGGACAGCGGGAGGCGCTCTTAACCGGTTTCGTTCCTCTCACCGCGGAGTTTGCCGCATTATTCCCGGAAGTCTTCGTCTCCGTCCACTTCTTCCGATAACTGTTCTCCCTGTTCTTCGATCTCTTCTCCAATTTCCGGTCCGTCCTCTTCCGCTGCCGCCGAAACTGCCGACGCATGCCGGCGCATCGCTGATGTGCCCCTCTCCATTGATGCTTTTCTCGGCGACCATTCCTCAGCCGGTGCCCGGCCGATGATCGTTACGTTTTCCATGCCCTCGACCAGCTCCGCCGCCCGGGCAAAATCCCGGACATTGATGCGTATGACATAGCTCTCCGGTTTCCTGCCCATAAACAGGCGGCTCAACACTGACCGGCTCTCGAACCTGATGAAGTACGAGACCCGGTTGCCGAGAAAGACCCGCTCCAGGGCGCGTTTTGCCTCTTCTCCCCGCACCCTGCAGAAATCCATCTCGTTGTTGAAATACTGGTCTTCTCTCAATATACTTGACATTACTGCTCTACCCTGTACCGCCTATTCTGCGCTCTGCGCCGAATCAAGCCCGAGAAAACTGCTGTATATCGAGCAGACTTTCTCCGCGCTCTCCTTATCCGGCATCTCGCAGAAGATACGCAGCAGAGGCTCCGTGCCGGAGAACCGGACACTCACCCAGCCGCCGTTTGCGAAATACACCTTGCACCCGTCCATATAGGAGATGTGGTCGATCTCGAAAGGCAGTTCAGGCACCTTCCTGTCTTCCATGATGATTTTCGTGTACTCCGGCTTCATCGCCGCGCGGAAGCGGTAATTGTGCTCCACCATGACGATCCGTCCGTACTCGTTCAGGATTTCCTCATAGATCTGCGAGATTTTCCTGCCTGTCACCGCAAGCATTTCCACCAGAAGTGCGGCGGCATAGATGCCGTCCTTTCCATGGACATGGCCTCTTACCGACATTCCTCCGGAGGACTCCCCGCCGAGGAGGGCATCCGTCTCGGTCATCTTGGAGGAAACCCACTTGAAACCGACCGGCACCTCGTAGCACTTCTCGCCGTAATCCGCCGCGATGCGGTCCAGCATGTGCGTTGTGCAGAGATTGCGCACCACGGGGCCATGCTTGCCCTTATATTTCACCAGATAATAGTAGAGAAGCATCATGATGTCGTTCGGGGAGAGGTACCTTCCCTGATCGTCCACCACACCGATACGGTCGGCATCTCCGTCGGTGGCAATTCCGATGTCATGATGATAATCCGTGACATACTGGGCGATATAGCGCATCGCGTTCTCGTTGGGCGCGGGGAGCTTGCCGCCGAACAGGGTGTCATGCTGCCCGTGTATCGTCTCCACCTCGCACCGCGCGGTGATGAGAATAGTTTTAATCGCAGTCTCGGAGACGCCGTACATCGGATCGATGACCACCGAGAGCCCGGCATTCCTTATCGCGTCGACGTTGATCTCGCTGAGGATGCTGTCAATGTACTCGTTGATCGGGAGGATTTCCTCGATGAGTCCCTCCCCGCGGGCGTCCTCATACTCCATCGCGGCCGGGACGATTCCCGCCTCGTCGTTCTCCTTTATCCGCCTCTCCAGCTCCCTGGTTGTCTCCTCGTCCGCGTCCCTTCCCCCTGCGGTGAAGACCTTGATTCCGTTGTAGATCGCGGGGTTGTGGCTCGCGGTGATCATCATGCCGTAAGGCAGGTCATGATGCAGCACGTAGAACATCACCAGGGGCGTGGGACAGGCCTTGTTGATAAGCAGGGCCTTAATTCCCTCCGAGGCCAGAACAGTCCCGCACCACTGCATGGCCTCCTTGGAGAGGAAACGGCGGTCATAGCCCAGCACGACCGGGCGGTCCGCGACCCCCTCCTCCTTCATCTTATCTGCGACAGCCCGGGCAAGCTTCATGATGTTTTCCCGGGTAAATCCGTCGCCGATAACCGCACGCCAGCCTCCTGTACCGAATTTCACTTCACTCATTGCTCCCTCCTGTTCCCGGACGCTTATTATGCTCCGGCCTGTGGACTGTTCTGAACCTGCTTAACTGTCCCAATAGTGATTCGAAACGGTATTGGTTGTTCCCTCCACGCGGAGGAAACGATGGTGCCTCCTGTCGGGTATTACGATGATTCCGTCCTTCTCCGGAAGTGTGGGATCCATGGTCAGGGTCATTCCCGTCTCATCGAATTCCATCAGATATCTCACCCCCGCCACAAGGGAGATATCCCTGAGCTCCAGCTCCAGGATGTCCGCGGACCGCCAGGTACCGCAGCCTGCGATGTGGGTAAAGCCGAACACGTTCTCCCGGAAATGGCCGTCGAGACCGATGACCACAGAGGCCGTCCCTCTGCTCTCCCTGACCGTGAGAACAAGTTCATTCCCCTCAAAATCGAAGTGGATCCACTCTGTGGGCGGGAACTTGGGGCTGCCTCCCCAGAGGGAAAGCGCTCCGAGGATGGCCGCTCCTTCGTCGGCTTCCTCCTCCGCCTTTCCTTCCTCCGCCGGGTTTTCTCCCGCAGAATCCTTCTCTGAGGGGGACTCCTTTGGATCCGGAAGAACCTGCAGGAAAGCTGTACCCTGGATGGATTCCTCCGCCCCCGGATTCCTGACCGGCCTTAGCGCGCCCAGTTCCAGTGTGGAAAGGCGGTACTTCAGCACCGCCGCGGAGGGCCTGTCCTCCGGAAGCACCCCGTCAACAATTCCCGGCAGCAGCGAGGTCCAGATGCTGTCAAGCAGTGTCTGCATGCTGACCGTCGCCGCCTGCATCACCAGGACCGCGTCCTGTTCGGGCATGACGATGCCGTACTGCCCGTATGCCCCGTCCGCACGGAAGAGCCCTTCCGGCGCGCAGCGCCAGAACTGGAATCCGTAGCCCGACGACCAGTCCGGTGTCCCGCCGGGCTGATAGTTGTCGATCTGCGCGGCGGATGCCTCGTCGAACCAGGCGGAATTAAGAAGCTGTCTGCCGTTCCAGGAGCCGCGGTTCGCGACAAAACTGATGAACCGCGCCATGTCCTCCAGCTCCACGAAGAACCCTGCTCCGCCCATTTCCACGCGGGTCCCCGTCATGGTCATGCACACGGGATTATTCATCTCCAGGGGCTCGAAGAGCCTGGGGCGAAGGAATTCCGTAACCGTCCGCCCGGTCTTCTTCGTGAGGATTGCGGAGAGCACGTTGGTTCCCGCCGTGTTGTACATGAAGTGGGTTCCGGGGATGTATTTGAACGGGTGCTCGAAGAACCGCTTCAAAAACTCCTCCAGTGACCCCGCGCGTCCGTCGATCTCGTCCTCATGTCCGCAGCTCATGGTCAGAAGATCCTTCAGGGTGAGCTGGGCGAGGTTGCTCCCGATATAGGAGGGCATATACTCCGGCAGGAGGTCGGTTACCCTGTCAGTAAGGCTGAGCAGTCCCTCCTGCACTGCGAATCCGATAGCTGTGCTGGTGAAGCTCTTGCTGAAGGAATACATGCTGTGCGGCACATCTGCCCGGTACGGGGCAGCGGAACCCTCGGCGCAGACCTTTCCGTGCCTTAGAAGCATGAATCCGTGCAGTTCCGCGCCGTCCTCCCGGATGGCATCCAGCATATTCATGATCGCGCCGCTGTAAATTCCCACAGATTCCGGCGCCACTCTCTCAAAAGTCATTCCTGATCTCCTTTCAGCAGCTCATCCAGGGTCCTGCCGTAGGACGGCAGGAAATCGCGCATGAAATCCCTGACCTCGGGCATTTCTTCCGCCATACTGTCCAG
>OMSM01000437.1 GCA_900313745.1 uncultured Lachnospiraceae bacterium | reverse complement strand
TCTCCTCTATGGGAACCGACGGGATTATTGCCGCGGACAGCTTTGAGGACGTCCTGATTTTTGACCGGGACGGCGTGACCGTCACGATGGAGAACTTCAACCTCTTCCTTGTGGAGAACAATAACGAAGACAACCTGCAGGCCAGTGTATACATGGCAAACCTGTACTTCGACAATCTGGCCAGCGATGAGATTTCCTCCGACTTCACCGGCATGCTCCGCTCCGGGGAGAGTAAAGAGCTGACAATCGTCGCCCCCGAAAGTGAATGGGATTTCTGGAGATGGGCTTCACGGCATTCCGCCGCGCTCTCCGATCTCCCGCTCGTTGAAGTGACCTGTGAGTTCTATGTCACCATCGGAAAGGACGGAGACGAACAGCTGTACCGGAGAACGATCCTGCTGAACGGATGCAGCGAAGACGACCTCTCCGCGCTTTATGACTGCTATGTCGGCGAGGCGGAAAGCAGCAGCGGCGTGACACTCGAAGCTTATCTCCTTCGGTCCGGCGACGAAATCGCGTATGCTTTCCGGAACACCTCCGAAGAGCTTATGGAAACCGACAATCTCATCAACGGAAACGGCTATATTGCTGTCAACGGGGAGAAATACACCATCGTAACCCTGGATATCCCCGGCGGAATGACCGGTTTAGTCCGCGTCGACACTGCCGATAACATCCGGAAAAACAGGGAAATCAGAAACAGCGATTCCTTCACGCTGGAAGCGGTATTCCCGGACGGCATTGTGATTGATCTCGGAGAGGCGGACTGATACCTCCGGATCAGCCGGAAAAAAACAATGAAGAAAAACTGAACCAGGACAATAGAAGGCGCCTCCGGATCACTCCGGGGGCGCCTTCTATTGTCCTGGCTGAAACAACCTGCGTAAGTTCTGATGTCGTCAGGCCCTGTCACATCGGTTCCGTAAACAGTACCGGCGACGTCAGTATACCCGTCCTCTTCAGCTGGTACTCATAGGACCAGGAATCGCCCCTCGTCCTCCAGCTGTCGGGACCGTACCAGGTGGTCGCCTCATTGCAGTTGTGGACAGTCCCGAAGGTGTTGATCCGGCTGCCGTACATGGTGATCTCCAGGGTATGCTTTCCGGCCTCCAGGGCCCCGAGATCCGCGGTATAGGGAGAAAAGGCGATGAGGCCTTTCTTCTCCCCGTCTACGCGCACCGCCAGGGCAGGGCTGCGGAACTTCCCGGCATGCAGCCATACATGGCACCTGTCCTTCAGCATGAATTCTGTCCGGTATGTCAGGTTTCCTCCGTAGAAGGGAAGCCCCTGAGCAGTGATATCGCCGAAAGCAAGCTCCCTTACGGGCTCCGTCAGCACTGCCTCCGACCCCTCTGCGCGGACGCCGAAATTCCCCAGAAGGTACATGGCTTCCACGTTGGCGGACGCGCTGAAGGGGATGGTGACCTCCAGTATGTTTTCCCCCTCCAGGATCCTGCCGACGGATACCTTCTGAATGGAGGGATCCACATACCATCCGTCCGCAGAGGAGGCCGGATTCCCGTTCAGGCTGACTCTGCACCGGTCGGCGCATTCAAGAGCAAGCACCGCGTTTTCCACCGTTACTTCGCTCCGGATTAAGAACCTGAGCGTCAGGGTATGGGCCGGGGCATCTGCCTGCACGTCTCCCGCGCTGACCCAGGGCTGTGCATAGGCATTCATGCGCAGGGGGAGCCCAAGTTTTTCGCGGAACAGGTTGTCCACCCGTAAAACCTCCTCCCTGTACTGCCAGGGACCGTCGTCGAAGCGGTACTCCGCCTGGTCTAACAGCAGGACATTCGGCTCCTCCAGGGTGACAGGCACCGGGCCTTGAGCCAGGCGGTGTCCCTCCCCCGCAATCTCGGGAAGAAGCGCACCTGCGCCGGCATCCGCCTCCGCGGAATTCTCGCCGGCGGCTGCCGGATCAAGCCTGAGCAGCAGGCTGTCGTGATCATAGAGTACGGCGTGAAACTTAGTCCTGCCATCCTGGTACTCACAGGAGACCGGGACAATGCTCCCGTCCATGGCGCGGTATTCCGTTATCCGGTACAGGCCTGAGAGTGTAACCGTCAGTTTTTCCCTGCCGGGAATATCCGGCGTTTCCATCTTGTTTACGTGGGCAAGGAAGAGCCAGTCCGTGCTTCCCTCCGTCCTGTGCTGGGCGATCAGGTTCCTGCTCCTTCTCCCGCTCTCCTCCCGGATATCGACAAAGCGCAGGGGTTCCAGGGCAGCAAGCAGGGCTTCCTGTTCAAAGGGGACATATTCGCACTCATCCACGAGCTTTCGTACACGTTCAGAGGGCCTTGCGGATTCCAGATACGGCGTCTTTCCGGTAAAGATGACCCTTCCTCCTGCCTTCCGGAAGGCTTCCAGCAGATCCACCGTGGAAGAACGCAGCGTCAGGCAGTTGGGAACGAGGATCACACTGTATTCCATCTCCCCGACCGGGAACGCATCCTTTGTGACCTGCTTCCCGGCAGTCAGCTGCGGAAGCAGCGATTCCGCCACCAGGTCAAAGTCCTGGAGTCCGTAGAGCAGCATGTCAAAGAGCGACAGGAACTGCCGGTCCATCTCCGAGCGGATCCCGCCGGTCTGGGCTTCATTGCCCCAGTACAGCCAGTAGGATTCCACGGGGTGGATCACACCGATCCTTTCTACCGCCTTTCCTCTGGTCATACAGGTGTTGACCCGGGCAAAGTAAGTCTCCAGCGTGTGGTATTCCCGGTACCAGGGGGACTGGAAGCCGATGGATGCCGGGTAATCCCTCTTCGCCTCGCCCTCCATGGAGGTCCAGAACAGGTGGGGGACTCTCAGCGTAACGCCCAGAGCAGCCTGCCAGTCGCCCTGGAGCTTATGGCCGCGGAAGTCAAAATCCCAGTTGGTGACCCCGTAGAGCTCGCTCATCATGCCCTCCCGGCCGTACTGATGTACCGCGGACTGCGCCTGCTTCGCCGTGGAAAGCTCCCTGCGGTCGCAGAGCATGTCGATGCCGGGGATGGCAAAGGAGCGGTAGGAGCGCATGGCATCCCCAAGGGCGGACGTCTGGGATTCCAGGGTCTCCTCGCTTAACATGTGGCCGGTCAGTCGAAGATTATGCGCCGCACACCAGGCTCCGATGGTATCCGCGAAGGCCTCGCTGAAGCGCTCCGCCACATGGTCGTGATATTCATACCGGTATACCGATATTTGCCCCTCCGGAAGCTCCCAGACAAGCTCCGGTACGTGATCCAGGAGGCTGCAGCCGTATGCAGCCCGGAAAGTGTCCTCCAGATCGTCCGTCCAGGGCAGGACGATCTTTTTTTCCTCCTCAGGGAAGCGAAGGGTCTCCTTGCGGGTAAACTGAGGCTCATCCGAAAAGATGGATGGGATCTCGCCGCCGAAGGACTCGGAAAACTCCCTGCAGTATGCCTCATGGGTCACTTCAAGGAAGCGCTTTACCGCCTTTTTGTCCAGGGTGTTCAGGTACGCCTGGTTGTTGTACCAGGGATCGTCCCCGGAGATCTCCAGGTAGGCATACCAGAGTTTCTCCCCGTCCCCCAGCTCCTCCTCGCCGGAGCTGATCCTGCGGTAACCCGCAAGGTATCCGTTTACAAGCCTTATGGCATAGCGTCCAAGCTCCTCCCTTTCCGCGCTGCAGGCTGCCTTCGCCGCGGAGGTGTTTTCCGGTCCGTCGCCCTCGTTTCCCTTAAGCTCCCTGGGGGAAAAGACAAGGAAACGGATGCGGTAACGGTGGTCCTTCGTGACAAGGCCTCCCGCCGCTCCGGAGGGCCAGCGGTCCTCATCATACAGGTAGGTGAGCATGTCCCTCTTCTTCAGTTCATCCTTCGCGAAGCGCACCAGGTCC
>OMSM01000370.1 GCA_900313745.1 uncultured Lachnospiraceae bacterium | reverse complement strand
TTCTCGCGATGGGCGCCTTCTCGATAATCCCGTACGAGGCGATGAGCTCCGCCGTCGCATCCGGATCCTCCGCGGCCAGGGCTGCGCTCCTGCCCGCCTCTTCAAGGAACAGCGCGGCCTCGGCCGGATGCTCCTCGAGGAAGTCCTTCCTGATGACAGTCACGCCGGTCACCAGCATGGAAGCTCCCTCCGACACGGCGTCCCACTCCTCCGCGAGGGAGAATGCGGCAGAGAGTTCCTCGTTCTGCGCCTGCGCGACCGTGGCGAAAGGCTGCGGAAGAACAGCGACAGCCGAGCTGTCCTCCTTAAGGAGCGCAGCGACCTCGGCCGCCTCGCTCTTAAACTCCAGTTCCGCTTCAATTCCGTTCGCATCGAGGAGATACCGGATGGAGTACTCCGGTGTCGTCCCCTGACCCGTCGTGACGATGGTTTTCCCTTCCAGGTCCTTCACCGAGGCGATGCTCTCATCGCCGGTCACGCAGTAGAGAACGCCCAGCGTGTTGATCGCTGCAGCGCATACTCCGCCTCCGGTCCTGCTGTAGAGCACACTGGCGAGATTTGCGGGAATAAACGCGACATCCAGGCTTCCGCCGACAATGCCCGCAGCAATCTCGTCCGCCTGCACTGCCATCGTAAATTCGTAATTACCCTCAGCGCTCCCGTCCTCGGCAGCCTTCATAAGGTTTACAAGCCCCATGGTGGTCGGTCCCTTAAGCGAGCCGATCCTGACCGCAGCACTCTCCGCCGGCTCCTCAGCGGTTTCTGCCGAGGCGCTCTCCTGCGCCGTCTGAGCCGGTACAGCCGCACAGCCCGCAAGGCCGGCTGCGGTCAGCACCGCCGCTGCAAGAATTGCCGCAAATCTGCCATAATACCTGCTCCCGTTCCGTTTCCCTGTGCTCATCCTGATGAAATACTCCTCTGATACTTCTCAGGAAAAGGAGAGGATACCCTCTCCTTTTCCGGCTGTTCATTATCTGCTGCTTCTGCGGCAGGCTGCCCTGCCTTTAATTCACGGCTTTCCTCAGCCCGCATGCATGTGCACCTTGTCCGCGTCCATCATCTTCAGATTCTCGTGAACCTCTCTGCCGTCCGCCATGCCGATCATGGCGTCGCGGTCCTTCGTGAGCTCCTGAAGTGTCTTCTGCCTTGCAGGACCTCCGACACAGCCGCCCTCGCAGATCATTCCCTCGATGAAGTCCTCCGGCAGCCTTCCGGCCTGCATGAGGGCGAGCGCTGTCTTGCACTCTGCCGCGCCGTTGCAGACCTTTACCTTTATGCCCGCCGTATCGATTTCCCGTTCCTTCAGGCACTGCATAACCGCAGCCGTGACGCCGGCGCTGTTGCCGAAGCGCTTACCGAAGACCGAACCCTGCTGGGTGTACTCCGGCGCGGGCTCAAGCTCCACGTTCTTTCCGCGCAGCATCTCCACCGCCTCATCAAAGGTGATCACGTAATCGGCATTCCCGGAGATGTTGATGTTCAGGATCTCGCTCTTCTTTGCCTGGCAGGGACCGATAAACACGGTGACCGCCTCGGGATCGCGCTCCTTGATCATCCTGGAGACCGCGCACATGGGGCTTACCGTGGTGGAAATCTTCTCCGCCAGCTTCGGATAGTGCTTCTGAATCATGTTGACAAAGGCCGGGCAGCAGGATGTGGTCTTCTTCTCGCCCGCGGCATAGGCCTCCGCCCACTCGTCCGCCTCGGAAGCGGCCGTCATGTCGCCGCCTAAAGCGACCTCGATCATGTCCTCAAAACCGACCTTCTGTAAAGCGATTCTCCAGGAATCCGGCGTGATGTCCTTGCCGAACTGTCCCTCCACGGCGGGCGCCACCATGGCGTAAACGCGCCTTCCGGAGCGGATCATATTGATTACGTCGATGATGAAGGTCTTCGCGCCGAGCGCGCCGAACGGGCACGCGTGGATGCAGTGGCCGCACTGGATGCACTTGCTCTCGTCAATGACGCACAGGCCGGTGACCTCGTCCATGGTGATCGCGTTGACCGGGCAGGCCTGCTTGCAGGGGCGGACCTGGTGGACGATGACCTGGTACGGACAGTTCTTTGCGCACATTCCGCACTCCTTGCACTTCTGCGGATCGATGTGCGCGCGGAGTCTTCCCTGCTCCCTGACGAGGGAGACCGCTCCGAAGCGGCAGGAATTGTAGCAGGCGTGGCCGATGCATCCGTGGCAGTTGTCCGTGACGGTATAGGTCGCGATGGAACAGTCGTCGCATGCGGCGGGGATAACCTGCACGATATTCATGGTCTTGTTCTTGCCCGGGCAGTTGCCCCTGGCCAGGCGGACTCTCTCCCGGATGATTTCGCGCTCGCGGTAGATGCAGCAGCGGAATTCCGGGAGCGGTCCCGGAATAATCATCTCCGGCAGATCATCCCGCTGAGACTCGAACTCTCCGTTCCAGGCAATCCTGGCGGTCTCACGGAAAATCCGTTTGGTAATGTCACTGGTTGTCTGGTCATTAACTATCATATATTCCCTCCTCGCCGGCATAACTGCCGTCATTTGGTGCCAGAGAAATGTTCCCGCGGCACACCGGGCCGCTAAAAGCTTCGTATTTCCACGATCTTCCCGATGGATTCCATCGCGTCGACGAGCTGTCTTACGAGATTCTGCCGGACACCGAGTTCCAGCGGAAGATCCGGGTTCTGGTAAGCCGAGTTCACGGCCGTTCCCACAAAAAGACTGATTTCCGTGCAGTCCTCAATGATCATGCGGGCCACCCTGGACGCGGCGTTGGTCTGCTCGAGCATTTCAAAGAATTCATACCCGACATTGTCCGAGTCCTTATACTGCTTCAGAATCCGGATAACCCTTGCGAGCGTAAGCACCCCCTCCGTCACAAGGTCTATGCCCTCGATGAACGCTATGGGCGGGATCTCCGGGTCGTCGTAATCCATGGATACAGAGATAGGCCTGCCGGTAACCCGGGAGACAATCGAGGAGCTGGTTCCCCCGCTCACGATCCTCCTCACCTCGCTTCCGCCTTCCATGAACTCGGAGACCATACGCACATCATCGTCCTTGTTCCTGGCGGGACCGGTCATAAGATGAAGCCGCTTCCCGACCGTCACATGGACGCAGGCCACGGTAGTGTCGTCCGCGGGCTCGCCGTGATAGAGGTCGTCGCAGGCATTCGTGATGCGGACAGCCTCCCGCATAGGCGACTGTCCCTCGGTATGACAGCGCACGGCGTAGGCCGCGATATCCTCCCAGGGCCAGCCAAAACTCATGGAGTGCCCGATGCCGGCGTGGATCGTTCCGTCGCTCATAAGCAGGAAGGTGTCGCCGGGCTCGGCGGTAAACTGATATGTATTGATGTGCCGTCCCAGCACGATCCGCTCGTTCTCGGGAATCCTTACCAGCTGTCCGTCCCGGATAAAAATGCAGGGCGGATTCTCATACTCGATCAGGATTCCCCTCTGGTCGTGGAAAATCTGGAGCACGGTGAAGGTCGAGAAGGACACCCCGGTCAGCGGATCCGCCGGCAGCGTATCCACGACGGTTTCGACGCAGTCCATCAGGTTAGCGCCTTCCTTGAGCATCGTCCCGAAAATCCGGCTGGTCAGGATGGAGAGCATGTTTGCCCGGACGCCGCTTCCCATTCCGTCCGCGAGCACAACGATATCGGAATCGCTGCGGTGGACGATCTCCACCTGATCCCCGCAGAGGATCTCCCCGACATGATTGAGGCTCTTATAGGCAATCTCTGTTGTTACATTCATGAACGGTTTCCCGATGAGCCGCCGTCTTCCGGCCTGCTGTAGGTCTTCACAATCTTGAACTGCTTCGGAGCGCCTTCATCCTTCTTCGGGGCGCTGTATGCGGTGTTGATCTTAAGCTTCGGCTTCTCCTCCGCTTCCTTCGCCGGGGCGCTGTATGCGGTGTTGATTTTAAGCTTCGGCTTCTCCTCCGCTTCC
>OMSM01000275.1 GCA_900313745.1 uncultured Lachnospiraceae bacterium | reverse complement strand
TCCACCGGCGGCGGAGCATCCCTTGAGTTCCTCGAGGGCAAGGAGCTTCCCGGCGTCATGGCAGCGGATGACCGCGGCTGATCGTGTGAAAGGAGAAGTACCGTCATGGCAAGAAAGAAGATTATTGCCGGCAACTGGAAGATGAACATGACCCCCACCGAGGCTAAGGCTCTCGTGGAGACCCTTGCCCCCCTGGTACAGAACCCGGATGTGGATGTGGTCTACTGCGTGCCCGCAATTGACATTGTCCCCGTAGTGGAAGCCGTAAAGGGCAGCAATGTCGAGGTTGGCGCAGAGAACCTCTACATCGAGGACAAGGGAGCGTTCACCGGTGAGATTTCCGCCAATATGCTGGTGGATGCCGGAGTTAAATATGTTATCATCGGCCATTCCGAGAGAAGGCAGTATTTCGGGGAGACCGACGAGTTCCTCAATAAGAAGGTCCTGAAGGCGCTGGAGAAGGGGCTTACCCCGATTCTCTGCTGCGGCGAGACTCTTGAGCAGAGAGAAGCCGGTGTGACCCTTGACTGGATCAATCTGCAGATCAAGTCTGATCTCCAGGGTGTGACCGCGGAGCAGGCGGCATCCATAGTTATCGCCTATGAGCCTATCTGGGCGATCGGAACCGGCAAGACCGCGACCTCCGACCAGGCACAGGAAGTCTGCGGTGCGATCCGCAAGACGATTGCGGAGATCTATGATGCCGATACGGCGGAGAAGATCCGCATCCAGTACGGCGGGTCGATGAACGCAGGCAACTGCAAAGAACTTCTCGCAAAGCCGGACATCGACGGCGGACTGATCGGCGGCGCGGCATTAAAGCCCGACTTCGGCCAGATCGTAAATTACGATAAGTAATAAGCACCAAAGCACAGCCGGAACCGGCCTCAGGGCACAGGTTCCGGCTGTATTCCGCAGTGACGGACAGTCACGGGATTTCATGCATCATCTTATGAGGAGGATGTTTCATATGGAAAAGCTGTTCCACCTTAAGGAGCACGGAACAAACGTGAAGACCGAGGTTATCGCCGGTCTCACTACATTCCTTACAATGGCGTACATTCTGGCGGTTAACCCGAATATCCTCGGTGCGGTCATGGACCGCAGCGGCGTTTTCGTCGCGACAGCCATCGCGTCCGCTCTGGCGACGTTCCTTATGGCTTTCTTTGCCAATTATCCCATAGCCCTTTCCGCAGGCCTCGGCCTTAATGCGTATTTTGCCTATACGGTCTGCCTCGGTGAGCTCGGAGGAGCGGAGAACGCCTTCCAGATCGCTCTGACCGCGGTTTTCTTCGAAGGTATTCTGTTTATTGTCCTCTCGTTCTTCAAGTTCAGAGAGTCGATCATCAACGGAATCCCGCAGAACCTGAAGAACGGCATTGCCTGCGGTATCGGTCTGTTCGTCGCCTTCATCGGAATGCAGAATGCCGGAATCATCATTCATGATTCCGCGACCATCGTCGGCCTCGGCAGCTTCAGCAGGGCAGAGGTAGCACTTGCACTGATCGGCTTCATCATCATTCTTGTGCTTGCCTACTTCAAGATTCCCGGCTCGGTCCTGATCGGCATCCTTGCGACATGGGTTCTCGGAATGCTCGCCCAGGCAATCGGCTGGTACAAGGTCGATATCGACGCCGGCGTGTACAGCGTATTCCCGAATTTCTCCTCGGGCCTGCAGCTGTCCGGAATTAAGAACACCGCGTTCAAGCTTGATTTCAAGTGGGCATTCACCCACCTCATCCAGTTCGTTGCGATAACATTCTCCTTCCTCTATGTTGACCTCTTTGATACTGTCGGCACCGTCGTCGGTGTTGCTGACAAGGCCGGACTTCTGGATGAAAAGGGAGAGCTTCCCCGCGTAGGCAAGGTCCTTATGGCAGATGCGGTCGGTACCACCGCAGGTGCCCTGCTTGGCACATCCACCGTTACCAGCTTCGTGGAGTCCAGCGCCGGCGTCGCCGCAGGCGGACGCACCGGCCTGACTTCCGTGGTTACCGGATTCATGTTCCTGGTATCCCTGCTGTTAAGCCCGATCTTCCTCGCGATCCCCGGGTTCGCAACCGCACCTGCACTTATCTACGTCGGAATGCTGATGGTCAGCTCGGCGAAGAAGATCGAGTTCGAGGGTGACATCGCGGATGTCGCCGGCGCATATATGGCGATGGTCATGATGCCTCTGGCATATTCCATCGCAACCGGCATCATGTTCGCAATCATGACCTGGGTTCTTGTAAAGGTCTTCACTAAGAGATCCAAGGATGTGCAGCCGGTGATGTGGATTATCTTTGTGCTGTTTGCACTGAGGATACTGGTGTTGATAACGAATTTCCAGTAACCTGAAAGCAGTATGATCGGTCAGAAGCCGTCCCGGCTCTCCGGGACGGCTTCTTTTCACAATAACAAACCATGCGCGTCCGCTGCATTTCATCGTCGGATGTGTTTTTTCATATTCAGGAGGAGGCGGGATGGAGAACAGCGATTATCTTAATCTGTCTGTCATGGACAGAATAAGGGAACAATATGAAGTAATGAGCGTCGGATATCGCAGGATCGCCGATTACATCACCGCACACACGGACGAGGTCGCGGCAATGACAGCGGCGGAGCTTGCGGACAGCGTCCACGCAAGTGAATCCTCGGTCAACCGCTTTGCGAGGATGTTGGGATATGAGCGCTTTTCCGAGCTCAGGAATGTCCTGGACGCATGGGCGAGAGGATTAAGGAATCCCATTGACTATATTGACAGAGCTTATTCGGAAACGGGAAATGACGGTGTTGTGGAGGAAGTTTTCCGCATGGACATCCGCAATATCGAGCGGACGATGAAGCGGCTGGACAAGAATGCCTTCGATTCCGCGGTGTCCCTTATCGATGAGGCCTCGACGGTCTATATTGTCGGCATCCGCACATGCGCGCCCGTCGCCTCCCTTTTTGCCTTCTACCTGAGGATGGTGCGGGACAGGGTAGTTCTCCTGCAGTCGACGGATACCAGCGAGATTTTCGAGCAGATGATCAGGATCGGTCCGGACGACGTGCTGGTAGGGATCAGTTTCCCCCGCTATTCCATGAGGACGCTGAAGGCAATGCAGATGGC
>OMSM01000368.1 GCA_900313745.1 uncultured Lachnospiraceae bacterium | reverse complement strand
TGGAACATCGAGGATGTGGAGAACATGACCGGCCTCTCCGGCGACTATTTCACCGCGGACAAGCTCGAGTACTTCCACGATGCCAATCTGCTGAAGGGCGGTCTGGTATACGCTGACGCGATCACCACGGTGAGCCCGACCTACGCGCAGGAGATCCGCACGAAGGAGTTCGGCGAGGGTCTGGACGGACTTCTGAACGCGCGCGTCAATGACCTAAGGGGAATACTCAACGGCATCGATTACACCGACTATAATCCCACCACGGATCCTCATATTCCCTTCCCCTACACGGCGGAGAATTTCCGCAGGATCAAGAAGAAGAACAAACTTGCCCTGCAGAAGGAGCTCGGTCTTGCCGAGGACGAGAAGGCGATGATGATCGGAATCGTGTCCAGACTTACCGATCAGAAGGGTTTTGACCTTATAGCCTATGTGATGGACGAGCTGTGCCAGGATGCCGTGCAGATTGTTGTGCTCGGCACAGGCGAGGAGCGCTACGAGAACATGTTCCGCCACTTCGACTGGAAATACGGCGACAGAGTTTCCGCGAACATCCGCTACTCCGAGGCACTGTCCCACAAGATCTACGCCGCAAGTGACGCGTTCCTCATGCCGTCGCTCTTCGAGCCCTGCGGGCTGTCCCAGCTCATGGCGCTCCGCTATGGCACGCTTCCGATCGTAAGGGAGACGGGCGGCCTTAAGGACACGGTCGTTCCCTACAACGAGTACGAGGGAACCGGTACCGGGTTCTCCTTCAGCAATTACAACGCCCACGAGATGCTCCAGACGATCCGCTATGCGGAAAAGATCTATTACGACCGCAGGAAGGACTGGAACAAGATTATCGACCGCGCAATGGCAGCGGATTTCTCCTGGAAGAAGTCGGCGGAAGACTATCAGTTAATGTATGACTGGCTCATCGGTTAAGCGCAACAACAGTCAGGTAATTGTGCAGGCCGGTATACTCGCGGCAGCTTCCATTGTCGTCAGGATTATCGGCCTGCTGTACCAGGCGCCTCTTACCGCGATCATCGGGGACGAGGGCAACGGGTACTACAGTTTTGCCTACAATATCTACACTATAGTTCTGCTGATCTCCTCGTACAGCATCCCTTCTGCGGTGTCAAAACTCATGGCGCAGAAGCTTGCACTCCGATACTACAGGGACGCTCAGCGTATTTTTCATGTGGTTCTCGCGTACGTGCTCTGCGTGGGCGGGTTTCTGAGCGTCTTTATCTATTTCACTGCCGGTTTCTTCGTGGGGAGCAGTTCCGTTCCCGTGCTCAGGGTTTTTACGCCGACCATCTTCCTTTTCGGGCTGCTTGGTGCCTTAAGGGGCTACTTCCAGGCGCAGGCGACCATGGTTCCCACTTCAATCTCGCAGGTGATTGAGCAGATCATGAACGCCGCGATGTCGATCCTTGCTGCCTGGCTCTTTATCCGGAGCGCCGGCGGTGCGGATCCGACGGAGCAGGCCATAAGGGGTGCGCAGGGGTCCGCCCTTGGAACGGGCATCGGCGTGGTTTCCGCACTTCTTTTCATGACCTGGGTGTATTACCTTAACGGGGACAGAAGAAAGAAGAGGATAGAAAAGGACAAAAGCGGTGTGGAGACCCCTTACCGCGAGATCCTTTTCGAGGTGATGAGAGTCGTCACCCCGTTCGTTTTAAGCAGTTTTATCCTGAACCTGACCACGACGCTGAACCAGACGATCTATTCGAGGATCATGATGGATGTGCGGGCACTGGATCAGGCATTTGTCACCACGCAGTACGGCATCTTTTCGAGAAAGGCTACGGTTATCACCAATATTCCCATCTCCGTCGCGACCGCGGCCTCAGCAGCCGTGATCCCGGACATCTCCGCCGCGTTTGCCTTCGGCGACCGCGAGGAGACGCTCTTCAGGGCGAGAAGCGCGGTGCACATCACCTCGCTTCTGGCCATCCCCTGCGCCGCCGGGCTTTTCTTCCTGGCGAAACCGGTAACCATGCTTCTTTTTCCCCAGAAAGCCTCCCTTGACCAGGCTTCCTACCTGCTTATGGCGCTCGCGGTATCGGTGTTCTTCTACTCGATTTCGACGGTGACGAATGCCGTGCTGCAGTCGACCGAGCACATGAACCTGCCCCTGGTAAGCGCCGTGATCGCCCTTGTCATGCAGACCGTGCTTCTGCAGATTCTCTTAAGGAAGACAGATCTCGATGTCTATGCACTGGTGATTTCCAGCGTTGCATACTCCGTGATGATCTTCCTCGCGAATGAGTTTTTCCTGAGAAGATATCTGGGAAGCAGCGCGAACCTCGGACATGACTACGTCGTGCCCGTAGTATCCTCGGTGCTGATGGGGTGTGCGTCCTTTCTCGCCTATAAGCTCATCAACTGGATTCTGATCAGTGCGGCGGGAATGGGGAAAACGCTGAAGGGAGAGTATTTCGCCAACCTGATCGCGATAATCCCGGCAATCGCCGGCGCGGTGGTAATCTACGCATTCCTGCTCATCCGCCTTAAGGCGGTCACAAGGGAAGATCTTCTTGGAATGCCCAGAGGGGCAAAACTCGTGAAGATGGCGGAGAGACTCCGCTTCTTCCCCGGAAGCAGGTAGCGGGAAGAACAGAAAAGCCGCGCGGCAGAATCCCGGCTCTGGCCGGAAAGCTGCCGCGCGGATTAAGAAATCCACGTACTGCCTAAGGAAGCAGGGTAAGCCCGGAAATATCCGTGGATGCAAGAATCGAATAATTGGTGTAGTAGACGACAAAGCCCGGTTTTGCTCCGCCGGGTTTTTTTACGTCGCGGCGGAAGAGATAGTCGATTTCCACCTTACCCTGTGCCCTGCCGGAGGAGTAGTACGCGGCAAGCGCGGCTGCGTCCTCAAACACGGAGTCCGGAAGCTCTTCCAGAGGCCTGCCCAGGGTCTTGAGCACGACATGGGACCCCGGCATGTCGTTGGCGTGAAACCAGAGGTCGGAGTTCCCTGCGAGCTTAAAGGTAATCTCATCATTCTGCAGGTTGTTCTTCCCGACATAAATGTCGTAGCCGTCGCGGCTCTTATAGTGAAGCGGCCTGGATTTCGGAATGCGCGCTTTGGCGGCTTTCTTCCCGCCGGATGCGCCGTCGGCAAGACCCCTCCGCTTAAGAAGGCCGGAGAGGACGAGCTCCTCCCGGATCTCGGCGAGATCGCTCTCGTTCTCTGCGAAATCCAGTGCGACGAGCACGGACCTAAGCTGCCCGATTTCCGCCCTGGTCTCTCCGGTGAGCGAATCAAGGGCTTTGGCGGTGCGCTTCAGCTTGGCATAACGGTCGTAGTAGCGCTGGGCATTCTCCGATGCGGTGAGCATCGGATCCAGCGTCATTTTCATCTTCTCGCCGGTATAGTAATTGTCTACCTCACAGGAGGAGAGGCCGGGCTCTATCTGGTAAGCCCAGGTGGTGAGCAGTTCGCCGCAGAGACGGAACCGGTCCATCTTGCGGGTGTCCTCGAGCTGCTTTTCCTGGAGATCAAGCTTGTGTACGTCGCGCTCGAGGAGGGTGGACACCGTGTGACGGAGATCGGCGGTCCTCTGGCGCACCCTGGCGGCCTTCATCCGCTCGGAGTAGAAGGTCTCCAGCAGTGAAGACATGGAGCTGAACCTGACCTCCTCGTACCCGCTCAGGCTGTAGATCGAAAGGGGAAGGGCGGAGAATTCACAAGGTATCATCCGGTCGGATTCCCTGTCCTTCTTCCGGTAGAGAACCGGTGAGAAGGAGCCTCTCCGAATGCTGTCCATAAGAGATCGGAATGCGAAATACAGCTTATCCTTCTCCTCCCGGCTCATTGCGGACGCGGACATGTCCTGGACGATGCCCGCGCGGGAGACGAGTTCTTCACCTGTAACGGAGGCGAATCCCGTATATCGGCCGGAGATGAGTTTTGCGGGCGGAGCGGGACTGTCCAGGAGACTGATGAAGCCCTCCTTTGTCTCCTCCAGGGGATTAATGCGGGACCTGGTCTCAGGGATGAAGTATTCCCTGCCGGGCAGAACCTCGCGCACGGAGCTCATCATCGAGTTTACGCGCCGGATGCTGTCGACGATCTGCTCATTGCTGTCGACGAAGATGATGTTGCTGTGCTTGCCCATGAGCTCGATGATCAGGGTATGCTCCGTGAGATCGCCCATCTCGTTCAGGTGCTCGATGCGGAAGCGGATGACCCTCTCCAGGCCCGGCTGGGTGACGGAAAGGATCCTGCCTGCCCCGATATGTTTGCGCAGGAGCATGCAGAAGGCCGGGGCAGTCGCGGGAGCGGGCTTGTTAGAGTCGGTAAGGTACAGCAGGGGGAGGGAAGCGTCGGCGGAGAGAAGAACCCTGGCCTGACCTCCGCCGGATTCCGCCGCGGTGCGCACCGTAATCATCAGTTCGTCGCTCTCCGTCTGGACGATCTTGCTGATCCGCCCGCCGGAGAGACGGCCGTTCAGTTCGTTTACCAGACAGGCGACAGTAATTCCGTTAAATGCCATAGAAGATCTACCTCGCTTAAAAAGCGGCTCCGGGATGAAACAATGATAAGAATAAACGCTGGCGGAAGTTTTGAAAAGCGTCCGCGCAAATGTTAGCGGGGACGTGTTTATGGAAAGTCCGGAGGATGGCCGCCCGGGCTTAGCTTGCTTGACGGAAAAATAGCACCTCTTTATAATGTATCTGATTATCCGGCGGAGGTCTTAATTGTTTATGATCAGAAGTATGACCGGCTTCGGCCGCTGCGAAACAGAAGAAAACAACCGGCGCGTTACCGTGGAGATGCGCTCCGTCAACAACCGCTACCTTGATCTTTCGGTGAAGATGCCGAGAAAGTTCGGAGCGTTTGAGGCTGCAGTCCGGGCCGAGGTGAAGAAGTATCTTGCAAGAGGCAAGGTGGATCTGTACATCAGCTACGAAGATTTCTCCGCGGCGGGAAACAATATCCGCTACAACCGCGACGTCGCGGCCGAGTACATGGACCACTTCCGCGCAATGGCGGAGGATTTCGGAATTGACAACGATATCCGTGTATCTTCGCTTGCACGCTTTCCGGAGGTCTTCACTCTGGAGGAGACCGAGCTTGATGAGGAGACAGTCTGGGAACTGATCCGGAAGACGGTGGACGGCGCGCTGGAGAAGATGGCGGAGGAACGGGCGAGAGAGGGGAATTTCCTGAAGGAGGATCTTCTCGCGAAGCTCGACGAGATGTCGGATGCGGTCGGGTTCATCGGCGCCCGCTCGCCGGAGATCATCTCCGGCTATCAGGCAAAACTGGTCCAGAAGGTTAAGGACCTTCTCGGCGACACCGCCCTGGACGAGTCCAGAATCCTTCAGGAAGTCACCATCTACGCGGACAAAATCTGCGTGGATGAGGAGATGGTGAGGTTAAAGAGCCACATCGGAGCGATGCGCGAAGCTCTTAATACCGGCGCGGACGAGGGCGTGGGAAGAAGGCTGGACTTCCTTGCACAGGAGATGAACCGTGAGGCCAACACGATCCTGTCGAAGTCCGGTGATGTCGATATCTCCGACAAGGGCATCGTCCTCAAGACAGTCATCGAAAAAATCAGGGAGCAGATTCAGAATATTGAATAATCTCATCAATATCGGTTTCGGCAATATCGTCAATGCCGCAAAGATCATCGCGGTGGTCAGCCCCGATTCGGCGCCGATCAAGCGCCTTGTTCAGGAGAGCAAGAGCGCGGGGCGCGCGGTGGACGCCACCCAGGGGAGAAAGACGAAGGCGGTACTCGTCATGGAGGACAACCGCATCGTACTCTCGGCGCTGCTGCCGGAGACAATCCGCGGAAGGGCGCAGACCTTTGATGCGGACGACAGCCGCCGGAGAAACGCGGACGACGGAATAAATGGTGATGACAATGAATAATAAAGGAAGCCTGATTGTCCTCTCCGGTTTTTCCGGATCAGGCAAGGGAACCATCGTAAAGGAGCTGATGAGCAGATACAGCCAGTACGCGCTGTCGGTTTCCATGACGACCAGGGCGCCCAGGGAAGGCGAGAAGGACGGGGAAGCCTACTTCTTCGTGTCAAAGGAGCGCTTCGAGGAGGAGATCTCGAGAGGAGGCCTCCTGGAGCATGCCCGGTACGTCGATAACTATTACGGCACTCCCCGTGCCTATGTGGAAGAAAAACTCGGAGAGGGGCGGGATGTGATCCTGGAGATTGAGGTCCAGGGCGGCCTCCAGATCCGGGAGAAGTTTGAGGAGGCGGTGCTGGTCTTTGTCACTCCCCCCTCGGCGAAGGAACTCCATAGAAGGCTTACGGGACGCGGTACCGAGGACGCCTCGTCTGTCGCGAACCGCATAAGGCGGGCAGCGGAGGAGGCGCCGTTCATGAGAGATTATGATTACATCCTCATCAACGACGACCTGGATCTCTGTGTTGAGGAGCTTCACCGCATAGTCGGGGCGGAGAAGCAGAAGAGCCTGAGAAGGGCATCATTTATCGCGGATATCGGAAGAGAGCTTGCCGATCTCTCCGCGGAGCTGTAAACTAAGAATCCGCCGCGGTTTCAGAGCCGCGCGCAGAACAGGCATTACACAGGTCACTGATCACCATCGGTTTCAAGCAGGAACAGGATACAAGGAGAACTTATGCTTCATCCCAATTATGTGGAACTTATGAATGTCGTCAACAAGGATGTTGAGGAGGGCGAAGCCCCCGTGATCAACAGCCGCTACTCCATCGTCATGGCTGCCGCGAAGCGTGCGCGCCAGCTTGTCAGCGGGGCGGATCCCCTGGTTGAGACCGACGAGAAGGAGAAGCCCCTCTCCATCGCGGTAGATGAGCTCTGGAAGGACAGGATCCAGATTCTCGGCGAGGATACGGACACCGATGAGGCTCCGCAGCTCGCGATCGCCCGTACCGGCGTGTCCGTTACCGGCGTGGAATTTGATCAGGACGACGAGGAGATCGCCGCGGATCCCGACGCGGTGGCGGAGATCAATCTCACCGAGCGCTACGACAACAACAGCCAGGCGGCGGAAGTCCCTGCCGACATCGATACCACGGATTTTGACAAAGAGAGCGACGATCTATGAAGGTCTGTCTGATTTCACTGGGCTGCGACAAAAATCTTGTGGACTCCGAGAAGATGCTCGGACGGCTTTCGGACAGCGGATATACCATAACGGATGATGAGGAAGCAGCAGATATTGCAGTGGTCAATACCTGCTGCTTTATTCAGGATGCACAGAAAGAGAGCATTGAGACTCTCCTGAGGCTTGGGGAGCGGAGAACCGGCGGGTCGCTTAAGTGCCTTGTGGCAGTCGGCTGCCTCGCACAGCGCTTCGCTGAGGACATCAGAAGGGAGATCCCCGAGGTTGATGCCATACTGGGCACCACGGCCGGGGACAGGCTGACAGAAGCTGTAGAGTCCGTGCTTTCCGGGAATTCCCCGGAAAGGTATATTGCCCTTACCCCGCTGGATAAGCCCGCCGAGGACCGCTCGAGGCGGATACTGTCCACTTATACGGGTTATGCCTACCTGAAAATCGCGGAGGGCTGTGACAAGCGCTGCACCTACTGCGTCATCCCCTCCATCCGGGGGCCCTACCGGAGCGTTCCCATGGAAGCCTTAATCGAGGAGGCGGAGAAGATCGCTTCCGCGGG
>OMSM01000087.1 GCA_900313745.1 uncultured Lachnospiraceae bacterium | reverse complement strand
GTAAACGCGGACAAGGCGTACCTTCCGCACCACAGGACAGGCGCCCTGGCGGAGGGCGGGGACGAGTACAGGGACGTCAGCCGCATAAAGGCCGCGAGGACGCTGCTGCAGGAAGCAGTGGACCGCGCGGACGCGGACGGGAAGTACCGCAAAGCATCGGCGCTTCTTAAGTTTTCCTCTCTGCTCTATCAGGTGCAGAAGCTCACCGGGGCGGGAGGCGACCGCTTCTCCGAGGGCAGCTGGTACGGCAACGACACGGCCTGGAGGATGATCAGCGACCTGCAGAAGATCGTGTTCTTCGCGGACAGGGAGGGAAAACTTCGGGACACGCCGCAGAGGAAAATGTTCATCGTCGCGGACATGATCGTGTCCGGCGAGGGAGAGGGACCGCTTCTTCCGACGCCGAAGCCCTTCGGCGCAGTTATCCTGGGCGGTGACGCACCTCTTGCGGACCTCCTTGTCGCGGATCTCTTCGGAATTGACGCGGACCGGATCCCTTCCCTTGTCCACCTTAGGGAGAGGGAGAAGGAGAGGGAGACGGAGGTCGTCTCCAACCGGCCGGAATATGACGGAAAGCTCCTTAGCGGGATTCCCGCGGCCGGGCATCCTGTGAAACTGCCCTCGGGATGGGCGGAAATCGCGGAGAACAGCGGTGAATCCGCCGGCATGGGCGCGGATGAGGGAAAGGGCTTAAGAAGATGATCGTGGTACAGATGTCCGGGGGACTGGGCAATCAGATGTTCCAGTACGCGCTGTACCGGAGGCTTAAGTCCCTGGGCAGGGACGTGCGGATCGACGACTGGTCGCAGTACGTGCCGAGAGAGGACGGAGCCGTCGTAAGGAAGCTCGGGCTCGGGGTATTCGGCGCACAGTACAGGAAGGCCTCGGAGGAGGAGGTAAACCTTCTCACCGACGGGAGGACGGATCTTTTAAGCCGCATCCGCCGGAAGCTCACCGGGCGCCGCAGCCTGGAGACGAGGGACACGGACTTCCTCTTCGACCCGCGTTTCCTGGAGACCGGGGAGGGCTATTTCACCGGCTGCTTCCAGTCGGAGCGGTATTTCGCGCCGATCGGGGATGAGATCCGGGAGGCCTTCACCTTTCCCGGGGAATTTCCCGGGATGAGCGGGAAGGTACGCGCGCTCGGGGAGAAGATGCAGAGCGGGCCGTCGGTCTGCCTGCACCTGAGGTTCGGCGATTATCTGGAGAAATCGGACATCTACGGGGGAATCTGCACCAGGGAGTATTACAGCCGCGCGGTGCGGCTCTTTCTCTCCCGGTACGGGGAGAAGGCGGTGTTTTATCTCTTCTCGGACGACGATAAACGGGCGGCGGAGGCGGCGGAACAGTTTTCCGCCTCGTCGGGGGCAGGACCGGAGCAGTTCGTGCCGGTGCCGCATGATAGCGCGGACAGCACGTATTCCGACCTGTATCTTATGACGAAGTGCAGGAACCACATCATCGCGAACAGCAGTTACTCCTGGTGGGGGAGCTATCTCGCGAGGTCCGGCGGGCAGTGGGTCGTCGCCCCGTCGGTATGGATGCACGGGCAGGGCGGAAATGAGTTAAGGCACAGGGATATCTACCGGGAGGAGATGATTCTCGTAAGCCCGGAGGGCAGGCTTGTACGCGTTCCCGCAGGGGCGGCGGAGGCGGCCGGCGCCCCTCCTGCCTCAGAGGACAGGGACCGTCCCCTGGTCTCGGTCATCGTTCCCGCTTACAATATCGAAAACTACATCGAGGGCGCGGTGAAATCCCTCCTGGCGCAGACCTGGGACAGGCTGCAGATCATCGCCGTCGACGACGGCTCACCGGACAGGACCGGGGCGGTACTTGACCGCATCGCTTCCGGGGAGAGCAGGATCAGGGTGATCCACAAGGAGAACGGAGGGCTCTCCGATGCGCGCAACGCCGGGCTTGCCCTCGCGGAGGGCGAGTTTACGGCCTATCTTGACGGGGATGACCGGATGGATCCCCTCATGATCGAGAGCATGGTGAGGGCGTCGATGATCACCGCGGCGGATATCGTCACCGTGCGCTACCGCCAGGTCGAGGAGGGACTCGCGGAGGAGAGCGGGAGTTTTGCGGCGAAGGACGCGGAGGAGGTGCTTGCCCGGGGAATCCTTCTCACCGGGCACGAGGCGGTGAGGTCCTATGTGGAGGAGCCGGACGAGGCGGTGGTGACCAACTCCGTCTGGAGCAAGCTCTTCCGTTCGTCCCTTATAAAGGACCTGCAGTTCCCGAAGGGCAGGAACGCGGAGGATATCGTCTATACCACAAAGGCTCTGGTGCGGGCGCACCATGTCGCGCATCTGCCCTGCCCGCTTTATAATTACCTCGTGGACAGGCAGGGAAGCATCATGAACGGGAAGCACGCCGCAAGGCGGCTTGACGACGAGATCCCCTTCTGGAGGGAGAAAATAAAGATCCTGAGGGAGAGCGGGGAGGACGGCCCGGCGGAGATCGCGGAATACAGGCTTTACAGGCGGATGCTCATCTACTGGAGGCAGTTCCGGCACCCGGAGAGCTCCGGTGCAGCGGACGGCGCCGCTTCCGCAGGGTTCGGGGAAGCCGGGGAGCGAATCGCACGGCAGCTTTATGACGACAGGGACAGGATAAGGGAGATCGCATCGCGCCCCTTCGTCCCGGCCGGCGACCGGTGGAGATTTGGCCTCTTCCTTCTTTCCCCGGGGCTGTACGACAGCTTTGCCGGCCTCTACGAGAAAACAATTGTCCTTTTGAAGCAGAAGATGCACGAAGGAAAGACAGCACATGGCTGAATACAAGAACGGAAAACTCCAGCTTCCCAACGTCACCCTGGCCGCACTTGCCAGCGTGAAGGTGCGCGCGACAATAAAGGCGATGCAGTACAGCATGGACCGGGTTGACTTCGGCGCGGCGACCTTCATTACGCACAGGAAGCCGGCGTTTCTCCCGAAGGGAATTGTCTACCAGCACATCGACAAGCTCGACGACATCAATAAGTTCAACTACGACTGCATCTACGAGCTGCATAAGTATATCCACACCGACTTCATGCTGCTGGTGCACTACGACGGCTTCGTCGTCAATCCGGAGAGCTGGCGGGACGAGTTCCTGGACTACGACTACATCGGGTCGCCGTTCCCGCCTCCCACGGACGACTTCTCCTACCGCGACATCAACGGGGAGATCATCCGGGTGGGCAACAGCGTGTCCATACGCTCGAAGCGGCTGCTTGAGTTTCCGGAGAAGGCGAATATCCCCTTTGAGGCGGATCACGGCTTCTTCAACGAGGACGGGTTCATCTGTGTGAAGAACAGGCACCTCTTTCTGCAGGCGGGCATGAAATACGCCCCCTACGAGCTGGCGAAGTACTTCGGCCAGGAGAACCACATGCCGGATATGGACGGCATCCGTCCCTTCGTCTTCCACAAATGGATGGGCCCCAATGCGGAATACCCGAATTTCCTGCCGAAGAGCAGGAGGCTTGTAAAACTCATGGACCGGCTGGACTTAAGGGACTAGGGCGCCGCTTAAGGCGCCGCGTCCGTGCGGGCCGCATCCGCGGACTGTGCCGATAAGGTGGTCAGAATGAAAGTATACGACTGCTTTCAGTTCTTCAATGAGCTGGATATCCTTTATCTAAGAATGAACATCCTGAAGGATGTGGTGGATTATTTCGTCATCAGCGAATCCACGGTGACCTTCTCCGGCGACCCGAAGCCGCTCTTCTATGAGGAGAACAGGGAGATGTTCGCTGCCTTCGCCGACCGGATCATCCATGTCGTCGTCGACGACACGCCCATGGACTGTGACGCGTTCACCAGGGATCACCATCAGAAATGCGCCGTGGCCAGAGGCCTTGCGGACGCCTCGGATGAGGATATCATCATCTTCTCCGATGTGGATGAGATACCGGACCCGGAGACCCTTAAAACGCTGCTTCCCAAAGTGGAGCACGGAAGGATCTACATGATGGCGCAGAGGCTCTTCTACTGCTATCTCAACCTCGAGGACGTCTCGGGCAACAACCTCTCCGTCACCGGGGAATTCGAGGGAGTCTCCCCGAAGCGCTGGCTGGGAACCAAGATCTGCAGGAAGAGCCTGCTTAAGGATTACACCACCGAGGAGCTGCGCAACGCGGAGCAGAGAGCCATCGGCGTCCGCGTGGACAACGGAGGATGGCACTTCTCCTACATGGGAGGAGGCAGGGGGGAGAGCGTGGAGGAGCGCGTGAAGTACAAAGTCAGAAGCGC
>OMSM01000366.1 GCA_900313745.1 uncultured Lachnospiraceae bacterium | reverse complement strand
GGGATTGTGACGGAAGGGATCACCACCGTGATATCTACCGTTCTCTTCAGTGTATAGCTGATAAAGTTGCAGGTAAACTTGGCCATTACATACCTCCATAGGATAATAATCCGTGCCGGAGCTGTACGCTCCGGCACTATTCCGGTCAGTGCTGGACGTTGTTGTCCTGTCCCCAGAGCTTCCAGAGCGGCACCGCCTTCGCGACCTCCTCGATGAGCTCGTCGTCATGGTTGTGCTTCACTTCGCAGTCTCTTCCGAGAATCATGACCGCCTCGTCGCCCTCGGAGCACGCGGGCCAGAAGGGAAGCTCGGGCATGTTAGGATCGCCGCATCTGGCAAAACTCATGACCGCCCCGAAGATCTGCTCCTGCAGCTTGTCGGAGACGCCGGGCACATTCGCCACCGGCACGAGGTCAATGTTGTGGAAGAAGAAGGCGATATCGGAGCAGTGCCACGCGCACTTGCCGTCTTCCACCGGGAACTCGAAATCAAACAGGTAGGCATAGGTAGGCGCTTCGGAGAATGCCGCCTTCTGCTTGATGAGGCTCTTGGAGGGGCGGCGGAAAATGTAGTCCAGCACCGTCGCGTCCACAAGCTTGTGCCCCGGATAGGCTTCCCGGAACAGCTCCGTGATCCTTCCCGCGCTCTCGCCGTAGAAGCTGTTTACCTTCTCCGCCATCTCCTCTTCGCTCATCGCATACTTGTTATAGCCGTTGGGCCGGAATGCGAATTCGCCGAACACGGTGCCGACCATGAGAGGCGTATTCTTCGTCCTCTCACGGAAGCCGTGAATCGCGGGATCGCCGTAGAACCAGTCGTTGATGATCGGAGCCTGGCCGACATAGCCGCCCTTCTCCCTGACCGCGGGAGATGCCTTCTCGTAGGCTTCCACGAGCTGGGGATAAGGAATGCTCTCCAGGACAGAGACGTCCTCCGTCCCTAGCGCCTCGAGGATTCCCTTCACGATCGCGGTGCCGTCGCCGGTGGAGGGCGAAATAATGCCGGGCTCGATGCAGCCGCTCATGACGATCCCTCTCTTAAAGAGGCCGTCCGCCGCGGGAATCTGGCAGAGGTCCGTGACCTTCATGCCGCCGCCCGACTGGCCGAAGATCGTCACATTGTCCGGATCGCCGCCGAAGGCTGCGATGTTTTCCTTCACCCACTCCAGAGCCGCAACCATGTCCGCATGCCCGCAGTTGCCGGAGTTCGCGTATTTCTCTCCGAAGGGAGAAAGATCAAGGTAGCCAAGGATGTTGAGCCTGTGGTTGATGGTCACCACAACGACATCCCCGTGAAGAGCCATTGCCGCGCCGTCATAGCAGAGCTGCTCGATGGAGGAGCCGGCGGAATAGCCGCCGCCGTGGAGCCACACCATAACCGGCTTCTTCGCGGCAGGGTCAAGTTTTGTCGTCCAGACATTGAGGTTCTGGCAGTGCTCGTCCTGCGGCCAGTAGGCGTGGGGCACCATAAGCTCGCCGTTCGGGGTGTCCTGGTGCATCAGCGGGCACACGAAGCCGTAGCTCGTGGCATCCTTTACGCCCTCCCAGGGCTCCACGGGCACGGGCTGCATGTAGCGCTCCGCCTCCGCGTAGTGAATCCCCTTGAAGACGTACGTCCCGTCGTAGTAATACCCTCTGAGAACGCCTTTCGAGGTCTTTGCCAGGGTGCTTTCGTCACATCTGAATTGTTTCATAAGAATTCTCCTAACATTAATTCTGACGGTTTATCCCTTCACCGCGCCGAGCATGATGCCGCTCGCGAAATACTTCTCCAGGAACGGATAGATGATCAGGATCGGAAGGATCGCGACGAACGCGATCGCCATGCGGATGGAAACGGCCGGCAGCGACAGCAGCGCGCCGGAGTCCGCCGTGGACAGCGAAGCAAGCGCCTGGATATCCTGGATCATCTTGTTTAACAGCGCCTGGATGGAGAGCATGTTGGATTTGGTGATGTAGTAGAGACCGTTGGTCCAGTCATTCCAGTATCCCAGTCCGGCGAACAGGCCCACGGTGACGAAGATGGGCTTTCCGAGCGGGACCACCAGGCTTCTGTACACGCGGAAATACGTGGCGCCGTCCACCTGGGCCGCCTCGTAGAGCGTGATCGGGATGCTGGTCCGGAAATAGGTCCGCATCAGGATGACGTTAAATGCGCTCATAAGGAAGTTGGGAAGGATATAGGCCCAGATCGTGTTTTTTACGCCGATCATCGTCGTCCACATGATGTAGGAGGGCACAAGGCCGCCGTTGAACAGCATGGTGAAGAAGACGAAGAAGCTGAAGAACTTCCTCCCCGGCAGCCGCTCGATGGAGAGCGGGAACGCCAGCATAGAAGTGATGACGATATTGGACAGGGTTCCGATGACCGTCACCAGGATCGTGATTCCGTAGGCGCGGAACACGGTCGCGTAGTTCTGCATAATGTAGGCGTAAGCCGAGAGGCCGAACTTTGCGGGGAAGAAGGAATAGCCGTTTGCCACCAGCGTGTTCTCGTCCGTAATGGAGCACATGAACAGCAGAACAAGCGGAAGAATCATGCAGAGCGTCACAATTACCAGGAGAATATTGATCACGACCTGGTATACTTTTTCACCTTTGGATTTGATCATGATCTGCCTCCTTAGAAAATCGCGTTCTCCGGACTGGCCTTTGTAACGATCCAGTTGGAGAAAACAACAAGCACAAAGCCTACGATGGACTGGAACACGCCGGCCGCCGAGCTTCTGCCGATGCCGCCGGAGCTGATGAGCGCGCGGTACACGTAGGTGTCAATTGTATTGGTAACCGGGAACAGCGTTCCGGAATTCTGCGGGATCTGATAGAACAGGCCGAAATCGGAGTAAAAGATGCGGCCGATGCTCATGAGAAGCAGCGTGATGACGGAAGGAATAAGGAAGGGCAGCGTGATGTTCTTTATCTGCTGCCATTTGTTCGCCCCGTCCAGCGCCGCCGCCTCATAATAGGTGCTGTCGATTCCGGAAACCGTCGCGATGTAGATCAGGGTTCCGTAGCCGACACCCTTCCAGCAGTTGACGAAAACCAGAATAAACGGCCAGTACTTCGGCGTATTGTACCAGAGGATTTTCTCCTTGCCCTGTGCGACAAGAAGGGAATTGAACATGCCGTTCTCGTGGCTTAAAAATGCGAAAACTATATAGCTCGTGACGACTATGGAGACCAGGAAGGGCAGAAGTATGGAGGACTGGTAGAGTTTTTTCAGTCCCTTGTGCGCCACGTCGCAGATCATGATGGCCAGGATAATCGCAACGACATTGTTGACAATG
>OMSM01000383.1 GCA_900313745.1 uncultured Lachnospiraceae bacterium | reverse complement strand
TTGACCGGCACATGCTGAAGGACGCGGTCTTCTCCGCATTGCCGTGCAGCGAGGCGTACGTCCGCTCCGCAGCGCACATCCTTAAGGCCGTCGCCTCCTGGCTCATCCTGGAGCGGATGGCCACGCTGAAGGAGGACCTGCTCCCCGCGAGGCTCGACAGTTTTCTCTCCGCACACTATACGGAGAAAATAAACGCGGCCGGCATCGCCTCTGCCCTTGGCATCGGAAGAACCCAGCTCTATGAGCTGTCCGAGCAGCTGTACGGCTGCGGCATCGCCGGGCGCATCCGCGAAATGCGCCTTGAACGCGCAAAGGAGCTCCTCCTCTCCGGGAAAGAGCTCCCTCTTGCGGAAGTCGCCTCACAGAGCGGCTTCGGGGATTATAACTATTTCATCACGATGTTTTCCCGCAGCACCGGGATGCCGCCCGGGGAATTCCGGAAACGCGGCGGGACCGGGCTGTTGTCCGGCTGAGGACAGGCCGCAGGACCTGAGGATGTATCGCGGGAATCAGTAATTATCGTAGATCCGGTTCCTCTTCTTCAGCTCCTCCATCGGCAGAGCGTCCGCCTCGTCGACCTCCCAGGCGCCGAAGGTGTCCACCATGCGGGAGACCGGATCGATCTGCACGTAGGTGACCCAGGGGAGCCATGCGTAGACGCCGCGGGAATCAAAATTGTAAACGCTGCAGCTCTCCTCGCAGAGACCTCTCCGGCCGTAGCCGAAGGAGCCGTCGAGATCGGTGAGCTGCTTCGGGTTCTTGCTGATGAAGCGGGCAAAATCGCGGTAATGCGTATCCCCGGTGATAACGTACAGGCGGTAGAAGACGTAGTGGCAGGCCGCCATGTAGACGTCGCAGGCGCTGTGGCCGGTGGCGATGAGGCTCTGTCCGGACATGTCGCGGTGATGCAGGGCGTGCACCTTCTCGACGGGCCGCACCGGGAAAACCCAGGAGTAGGTCCAGGTCTCCAGGTAATCCGCCGCTGCCTTCGCCGCCGTGAGCCACTTCTCCTCCTCCGTCAGGTCGTAGAGGGAGAGGAAGGCGAAGAGCGCGTAGATTCCGCTCTCCTTGTCCAGCACGTCCGCGTTGTCGCAGGTGCCGCCGACATATTCCATGTTCTTGTACACGTGCTCATAGCACCACTCGCCGGCCTTCAGCGCGCAGGCCTTGTACGTCTCGTCCCTCGTGGTGAGATAAAGCTGCACGAGGAAGCGGATGATGTTGGAGGTGTTGGCCTTCGACTCCAGGCGCACCGTCCCGTCGAAGTTGTACGCCCTGTGCCAGCAGCCCTCCTCATCGGCGGAGGAGACGAGCCAGGACGCGACAGTTTTGCAGTATTCGAGCCACTCCGGCTTCTCCACGCCCTTCTTCTTAAGGAAGTTGTATCCGTCCAGAATACCCTCCATTCCGTCGGACATCATGCGGAACCAGATGGGCTGGTCCAGCCACTTCGGCGGATACGCGTCGTACCAGGTCTTCGGCGCGCCCCACTCCGTGAGCGAATTGTGCACCCAGAAATCCAGGACGTTCACGCCCTTGTCGATGGTCTCCTGCCGTTCCTTCTCATAGCCGTAGCGGATCAGCTGGTAACCGATGTTGGGCTGCTGCCCGATGAAGCCCATCTGGTAGTCGACGATGCCGATCTCGCCGGAGGGAAGCAGGCACTTGAAGGGGACGCCCCAGGAGCCGTAGTAATTGCGGCAGAGCTCGTCCAGCATGTTCATGCTGACCTCGTAGAGCTCCTTGTTGTCGACCGGGGCAAGTTCCGGATTGAAGCGCCCGTAATGATACCGCCACTCCTCCTTCAGCATGGCGTAAAACTCGTCATGCTTACTGAACCGCCAGAGAAGCGAGTAGTCCTGCGTGAAGCCGGCCTCCACGGGATGGTAGCGCTTGTTCAGGCCGAACTGGTAGCTGTACGGTCCGCGGCGGTAAGGGGTCATGTCCTCGTTGTACCCCTCGGTTCCGGGATAGAGGTAATCGATGCTCAGGCCGTCCGGAACACTCATTCCGAGGGAGCCGAAGGTGTAGGTCGCGTCCGTCCTGGAGTCGAAATGATTCTCGTAGGGCTCGCTTAAGGTGATGTCCGCGGCCTTCCGGCTGAAGGAAACCGTCTCGCCGTTTAAGATGTTCTGCATCGCGAAGAAGGGCAGGGCGAACCTGGTCTCCTTGTACCAGTAGGACGGAAGATCCATGTTATGGCCGATCCAGTGCGCCGGCGCCGTTTCGTTGTGCCTGTACCACGCGCCGGGGGCGAGGTAGTTGTA
>OMSM01000445.1 GCA_900313745.1 uncultured Lachnospiraceae bacterium | reverse complement strand
TTCTCCCTGAAGGCGTTCGGCCTCATCTTCCGCACGCCGCAGGCCGTGCTCCGCGCTTACGCCAACACCATTTTCGTGACGCTGACCGGAACCTTCCTCGCGGTGATGATGGCGACAATGACCGGCTACGTGCTCCAGCGGCCGGATTTCGAGTGGAGGAATCACATATCCTTCTTCTATTTCTTCACGACGCTGTTCAACGGAGGCCTGGTTCCGACCTACATGATCATGACCCAGATCTTCAAGTTCAAGAACAGCTACCACGCACTGATTCTTCCCATGGCCTTCTCGGTCTGGAACATGATCATCTCCAAAACCTTCATGAGGAGCATCTCCTATGAGCTCACGGAGGCGGCGAAAATCGACGGCGCCAACGACGTAAGGATTTTCTTCCAGATCATCTTCCCGCTGGCAAAGCCGCTCATCGCGACGATCGGCCTCTTCACCGCCCTGGGCTACTGGAACGACTGGTATCAGTGCATGCTCTACGAGTCCAAGGAGAACATGTACAACCTCCAGTACTACCTGAACGAGATCATCAACGGCATCGCAGGCCTTAAGGCCATCGCCTCCAGGGGCGGCACCGTCGACATCTCCGTCGACAACCTGCCCTCGGAGACCATGAAGATGGCCATGACCGTCGTCGCGATCGGCCCGATCATCTTCCTCTATCCCTTCGTCCAGAAATTCTTCGTCAAGGGCCTGACCATCGGCTCCGTCAAAGGATAAACGAAAGAGGTGCCAGGGGACG
The DNA here is from genome assembly GCA_900313745.1 of uncultured Lachnospiraceae bacterium. Lineage (GTDB taxonomy): Bacteria > Bacillota > Clostridia > Lachnospirales > Lachnospiraceae > CAG-791. The sequence goes on along the minus strand of OMSM01000445.1, from coordinate 2,849 downwards.
GTTCTCTGGTCAGTATTCTGACAACTCACCAGAGAACCGTCCCCTGGCAAGAAGTCTGACAACTCGCCGGAGAACCGTCCCCCGGCACCGCAAAGGATCCATTCACGCCCGGTACGGGCGTGAGCAAATAAGTCACTTCCCTTCTCCGGGAAACGGGGAGGGGGTAAGAAAAGGAGGACAACGTATGAAGAAATTATTGTCACTGCTGCTTTGCGGAACGATCGCCGTTTCGCTGCTGGCAGGCTGCGGCGCTTCCGGCGGAGGATCAGCCGCGCCCGCGGCACCTGCGCAGACCGAGGAGGCCGCACCCGCCGCGGAAGGCGGGGAGGCTGCTGCCGAGGAGGATAACCCCTGGGCCGGCATCATGGATTATTCCAAGGAAGCGACGATCCACTTCACCGCTTTCGGCAACGCACCGAACGACCTGGACGAGGTGCTGGATCTCATCAATGCCCGCCTGATGAAGCTCTGCAACTCCAAGCTGGAGCTCAGCTTCATCTCCCTGGCCGACTGGCCGACCAAGTATCCTCTGGCTCTGGCCGACGACTCCATCGACCTGATCTACACCTCCAGCTGGCTGGGATATGCCACCGAGGCAGGCAAGGGCGCCTACCTTGAGCTGGACGAGGACTTCAGGAACAAGTATCTCCCCGAGACCGTCCGCGTCATGGCACCCGCGGCCTGGAAGCAGGCTTCCATCGACGGACATGTCTACGGCGTCCCGAGGAACCAGCACGACAACAACAACTACGGCGCGTTCCTTGTCCGCCGCGACGTGCTCGACAAGGTCGGCATGGAGACCATCAGCAATTACGACGATCTCTACAAGTTCGCGCTCGAGGCTGCGAAGGTCATGGATCCCGAAGAAGGCTATGCCTACTATGCATTCCCGTCCCTTCCCATGGTCAATCCTCTGGAGCAGTTAAAGGATCACTATGTAAACGTGTACAATAACATGGCATGGTGCACCGACGAGCCTCTGGCCGAGGACTGCAGCAACCTGGAGTACTACTATCTGACCGACAGCTACAAGGAGTACATCCTCCGCATGGCCGAGTGGGCAGAAGCCGGCGTGTGGCCGTCCACTGCGATCAACAGCACGACCCACACCTCCGACCAGTTCACCGAGGGCCGCTCCGCGTTCTACCAGGCCCGCTTCACCGAGGCCCAGAACCTGATCGACCAGGCGACCAACAAGGGATACACCATCGAGTACATCCCGATCATCGACGACGGCACGTACCTCCGCCTCACCGATTATTCGGGCGATATGACCGCCATCCTCGGCATGTCCAAGCAGCCCGAGCGCGCGGCAGTCGTTCTCGATATCCTGAGAAACGATGTTGAGATCAACCTCCTCTGCCAGGGCGGTATCGAGGGTCGTCACTACATCCTCAACGACGACGGCACCAGGAGCCTCGGACCGGAAGTCGACGACTACGGCTGGTCCTGCTGGGCATGGGCGCTCCGCGACATGAACCACTATCCGACAGAGAAGCTTTCCGATCAGGTGCAGGCAGTCATCGACGAGCTCGACAAGCACGTCATGCCTGACGACATGTGGCCGTTCGACGGCTTCGTGACCAACGACGAGGCATATCCTTCGATGAGCGCCGAGCTGGCGGTCGTGAAGTCCATCGTCTCCGAGTACCAGTACTCCTTCGATCTCGGCGTGTTCGGCAAGGACACCGAGGCCAAGTACGACGAGTTCGTGCAGAAGCTGAAGGATGCCGGCCTCGACAACCTGATCGCCGAGTGGCGCAAGCAGGCCGCCGAGTACATGGCACAGTAATCAGCCAAAACTCGTGAGTACGCGGATATACTACAATAGTGACAACTAACGCGCCGCGCGGGTTCCTCCGGAGCCCGCGGCGCATGAGCCGCCGGCTGCTGCTTCGGAGCCGGCACCCATTTCACAAAAGGACAGGGACTGCCGCGCCCAAAAAGCGCGGCGGTCCCATTGGTGTATTTATGATAAAGCTTCTCATCGTCGACGACGAGATAACGACCATACGGCGGATCCAGTCCCGGATCGATTTCCCATCGGCCGGGATCGGCGAGGTGCGCACGGCCGCGGACGGCGGGGACGCTCTGGAGGCCTGCGCGGATTGGACGCCGGACATCCTGCTCTCGGACATTATGATGCCGGGGATGAACGGCCTGGAGCTCGCGGAGAAGCTCCGCGCGAAGCGGCCGGACCTGCAGATCATCTTCTTAAGCGGTTACATGGAGAAGGAATATCTGAAAGGTGCCATCCGCCTGCAGGTCATCGACTACATCGAGAAGCCCATCGACATGCAGGGGCTCTTCGACACCCTTAAGGTCGCCGTCGGCCGGATCCTGGACGCAAGGAAATCCGCAGAACGGCTCGACGGGCGCCGGGACGGCGCCGAAGAGGGACAGCCCGCCGGACGAAATGAGGAGGAAGAAAGAAGGCGGGCGGAGAATCTGGAGAAGGAATGCGCTCTGATGCTCGCCGGGAGGGAGGAGCCGGACAGCCTTCTGGAGGAGAGAATCGCCGGCCTCGCCCTCGGGGAGAACGGAACCCAGTCGTTCGCGCTTGAGCTGGCTTTCTACCGCGCCGAGGAGAAGGAATATGACGCGCTCTCCGACATACTACCCCTGGTCGGAAGGGTCGCCGCGGAGCAGAACTTGCGGACGATCGCCGCGGTGCGCGAGGAAGATATCGCCGTCTTCGTCTTTGCCGGCGCGGAGAAGAAGATCTCCGACAAGGTGTTCTTCGTCTCCGAGTACCTGCGGGCGCTTCGGAAGGAGCTCGTGATCCTCGGGCGCCACTACACCGCCGGCACCGGCCATGTCTGCACCGACTGGCACGAGTTAAGGGAGAG
>OMSM01000365.1 GCA_900313745.1 uncultured Lachnospiraceae bacterium | reverse complement strand
GAGGCCGATTCCGATTCCGAGGATGACGGTATCAGGGTGGGAGGCGGCAAAGCCGGAGACGGCTCCGGTCATGTTAAGGGAGATCTGCTCGTAGTCGGAGGCATTCCTGGGTTCTCCGCGGAAGGGGTAGGAGATGCTGTCCATAAGTTCGTTGGTCAGGTTGAACAGACCGATATTCAGGTAGTCGCCCTCAAAAAAGATGCCCACCGTACTGAAGGCATCGGGAACGAGCCGGAGAAGCTGGCCCTTCCTCCCGAGCCCGCTTTCCGCGGCGAGAGATATATCGGACTCCGCGAGTATCCCCTTCTCCAGGAAGAAGTCTGTTATCTTCACGACGGTGGGAAAACTGATGTTGGTCACGCGGCTGATTTCCGACCGTGTGAGCTCCCGGTTCTGCAGGAACAGGTCCAGCACAAGACCGCGGTTTTTATCGCGGATATAGGCGGGGATATAGGTGTTGCGCATCTAGGACCTCCGTTTCTTCCGGGAAATGGCGGTTCCGGTCACTGCCGGAATCCCGGGCTGTGCGCCGCACAGATGGGTTATTAAAACTATTTTATCAGAAAGTCGGCAAAAGTCTGCTACTTGTATTTTACGTGAATGGAGACTACACTTTATTTAAGTTTATTTAATAATTCGGACGGGTTCCGGAAAGGAGATAACATGAAAAGGATTCTGATCAACAATATCGGCTACGATTCTTCCTGCAGCAAGCGCGCCGTGCTTCAGTCCACGGAGCCCCTTAATCCGACAGGATTTGCGGTGGTCAACGAGGCGACCGGCGAGGAGGAATTTAAGGGAGAGCTGGTAAAGAGCGGGCCGGTTGCCCGCTGGAACAAGGGTGATTTCTGGTGCATGGATTTCTCTGAATTTGCTCCGAACAAAGATGTGAACTACAGTGATTATTACTTCCTCCGTGTGACTGCGGATGAGGGAACGGTAGAGTCGGCGCCTTTTCAGATCTACGGTTCGGTGATTGAATTTACGACGGTGTCCTCTGTTGTCTATTATTTTAAAGGCCAGAGAGCAACCGGCGAATGGGAGGAGAAGGACAGAAGGATTGGTTTCCGCGGAACCAGGGAAGGAACCGTGGATGTCCACGGCGGCTGGTTCGATGCTACCGGCGACGTCGGCGTCCATCTCACGCACCAGTCGCACACCACCTGGTTCAATCCTCAGCAGGCTTCGCTTTCCGCACATGTATTCTACAGACTCCTGGATCTGTTGAAGGAAAACAGTTCCCCCTGGTACAACATTTATGCCCGCAGGCTGCTGGACGAGGCGACCTTCGGCGCGGACTGGCTCATGAGGCTGCGCACGGAGAGGGGTACCTTCTTCAAGAGCGGAACCGGGCGGAACAACGCCTATGAGCCGACCGAGAAGAACAGGCAGATCGGGTTCGAGTACCGGCGCTCCTCCAGGCAGTTCGGCAAGGCAGCAACTGCAGATGAGGAAGTGGTCACCGATGAGTATTACGAGTCCTCCTTCCGCGCGGGCGGAGGCTATGCCATCGCAGCACTTGCCGCCGCGGCGAGATATCCTTATCCTTCGGCGGAGTACAGCGGAATGGAGTACTTAAATGCCGCAAGAGATTCCTACTTCTATCTTGAGGAGCACAACGCCGAGTACACCAATGACGGCGGGTGGAACCTTGTGGATACCTTTACCGCACTGGATGCCGCCGTGGAGCTCTACAAGTCCTCGGGAGAGGTTGGATTCCTGAACCGCGCAAGGGCACTTGCAGAAGACATGGAAAAGCGCTACGTCGCCGTGAACGATAATTCCGGCTACCTTGCCGTCGACGACGGCGACAGGCCGTACTTCTCCGCGACCGATGAAGGAACTCCCATCGTGGCGCTGCTCAACTACTGCGGAATCGAGCGCGATAAGGCCAGAAAGAAAGCTGCCGTGAAGCTGGCGGAGCAGGTTATGCGGTATGCGCTCCAGATCACGAACGAGGTGGACAACCCGTTCGGCTACGCGAGGATTTACTACCAGCTTCCGGACGGGAAGCGCGGAACCCAGTTCTTCTTCCCTCACACTACGGAGATGGCTCCCTGGTGGCAGGGGGACAATGCCCGCATTCTTTCCTTGTCCGCGGCGGCAAGATACACCGCGTCATATACGGAGGATGAGGAGCTTAAGAAAGCCCTCTCGGTGTATGCGGACGACCAGATCAACTGGGTGCTCGGGCTTAACCCTTATGATACCTGCATGGTGGAAGGCTACGGTCACAGAAATATCGATTACTTCTTCCAGTTTAATTACGACTTCATCAGTGCTCCCGGAGGAATCGTCAACGGCATCACCGGCGGCATCGATGACGAGGAAGGAATCGAGTTCGTCATGAAGCCCACGGACAACCCGGAGATCGTGGATAACTGGCGCTGGGCGGAGCAGTGGCTGCCGCACGCAAGCTGGTACCTCTACGCTCTGGCTCTGAAGAAGATCTGATATCAGCGGCCATGATCCGTCCGGGGCGGCGGAAGGAATTTAGGTCAGAAAGTAAGGCGGCAGGAACATCATGCAGCGTAAAAACGGACAATCCCCGGTAAAAAATCTTCTCATCCGGGGCTTTGACAGCAGCTATTTTACACACCGGCAGATTTTTTCCATGCTGGTGCCGCTGATACTTGACGCATTTTTCGTCAATATCATTGAACTGCTTGCCACGGCGATGATCAGCTCCTCATCACAGGAATCCGTATCCGCGGTAAGCCTGGTTTCGCCGATCTACATGATGTCCTACGCCTTCTTCCTGGCCGTCGCCTCGGGCGGTGCCGTCATTGTCGCCCAGTGTCTGGGCAGCGGGGATATCGCGAAAATGCGCCGCTACGGCGGACAGGTTATTTTCGCCATGTTTCTGCTCTCGCTTATCGGCTGCGGGATTCTGGTTACTTTTGCCCGCCCGATTGTCGGCGCATTGTTCGGTACGGCGGATCCCGGCGTGGCGGACAGGGCGGCACGGTATCTGTTCTGGGTGGCAATATCCCAGGTATTCCTCGCTATTTTCCATGGGCCCTACGCGGTATTCCGCGGCATGGGAAAAACAAGGCTCTGCCTTGTGCTCACCATGGTGATCAACCTGATCCATCTTTTTGCAAGTTATGTCTTCATCAATATCCTGCGATGGGACATCTTCGGTACGGCAATGTCGCTCATGACCGCCAGAATTATCGGCGCGGCGGTCTCGGTGGCGCTTCTTTTCTTCTCGAAGCAGGCACCGGGGATCACGCTCCGGGATATCTTCCATATCAACTTCCATGAGCAGAAGACGGTCATGAGGGTAAGCCTCCCCTTCGCGGTGGAGCAGCTTTTTATCAACGGCGGAAGCCTCGTTAATTCCATGTTCATAGTCCGGCTCGGGACGGAGAGCGTTGCGGCCAACGCCGTCGCGGCCTCGTCGATCGCGATATTCTACTGCATGGGCAATGCCGTAAGCAGTCTCTCCATTACCGTTGTCGGCCAGTGCGTCGGGGCGGGAGACAAGAAGCAGGCTGTACGCTACGGGAAGAGCATGACCCTCCTCGGTGAAGGAGCGGTTATAGCCTCCCTGGCGCTGTTCCTGCCAGTACTGAACTTCATTCTGCGGCTTTATTCCGCACCGGAGACCGAGTTCGTACTGATCCGGCAGATTCAGCTTTACGCTTTTATTGCGATGCCGTTTTTCTGGGCGCTGGCTTCTGTTCTTCCCAATGTGCTGAGGGCTGCGGGAGATCTGAATTTCACCTCCTATTCCTCGCTGATTACCCTCTGGACTGTCAGGATCGGCCTGGCTTACCTCCTGGCCATCCCGGCAGGATTGGGAATACATGGTGTATGGATCTGCATCGTGATCGAGTGGGCGCTGAAGGCAGCGCTGTACGGATGGCGCTTTGCCAGCGGGAAATGGCTGTCGAAGAGTCTTCTTAAGGAAAATGAATAGCGGCTTGAGGGAGCTGAAATATATTCTTGACAAAGTGTAGCGTGCTACATATGATTATTCAGTATATGTAGCACGCTACACTTCTGCTGTCCCGGAGGGAAGACGAGGTATGAACATGTCAACAGAGAATCCCAGGGAGAGGGCAGGGTGGACGAGACCCTTTGCGGAGCTTCCCCTTGCCTTCCAGATCAAGCTCATTCATGACCGCTTCACCGCAAGACTCAACATGCGTTTAAGGGAGTGCGATCTCACGTTCTCGCAGAACCACATCCTGATGTACCTGGCGAGGAACCAGGACAGAAAGGTCTACCAGAAGGAACTCTGCGAGGCTATGAAGGTCACGCACCCGACCATGATCGGCCTGATTTCCAGGCTCTCCGAGAAGGGACTCTGCGAGAGCGTAGTGGACGAGGAAAACCGAAGATACCGGGTTATCCGCCTTACGGAGAGAGGGCAGAGCTTCCTCATCAAGTCCAGACAGGATCACGACTACGCCAACGAGGTGCTGGTACGCGGATTCACGGAGGAGGATAAAAAACTTCTC
>OMSM01000154.1 GCA_900313745.1 uncultured Lachnospiraceae bacterium | reverse complement strand
GTTCGAACGCATGTTCGCCCGGCACAACCAATAATAACTCCCCCGCTCCGTTTTGTCAAAGCATAATATTCAATTTAATCCGGCGGAATCAGCGGGGATATCCCGCATAGGATGAGACAGAACTGTAATCCGGATTTCAGTATAGCTTCAGGCCCCCCGCGTGTCAACGCGGTATGCCCGGGACTCTTAAGGCCGAAGCTTAAAGCCGTCCGCAAAGCTGTTTCCTCTAAGCATGACGCGGCCGAGCTCCTCCTCGCTGACTGCGGCGGGGAAATGGAGATAATCGCTCCTGTCCCCGCTTTCCGGCACATAGACCTTAAGATCCGCGTTATCCCCGGAGGGACCTGCGATCTCCGCCTCCCTCATCCCGGTTTCGGCGTAATCCAGAGGCGTGACGGCGCACTGCCTCCAATTGACGGCTATGCCGTGATAATTAAGAGGAGAGGCAATCCTCACCGCGAGCAGTCCCGCAAGTATCAGCGCATTAAGGGAAAGGATAAACCTTCCCGGCTTTCCTCCCGCCGGGACCTGGCTGAGCACGATGAGAAGAAAAACACTTCCGTAGCGCTCAAGCGGAGCGCTGACGAGCCAGAAGGCAAGGCAGAGCACAGCCGCGGCATAGAGGAAATCCTTCCTGACGTCCCTGCGCGCACAACCCGGCTCAATGCGCGGATCCTGACGTGCCGCAGAGCCGGAGTTACGGCTGCCGGAATGCCGCACCGCCGCGCCGCCGGCCATTTCCGTGAGAGTCCACGCAAGAGAAGCCGCGCAGAGAAGCATAAGCGCTTTCGCGGTCGTGGAAATTCCCCGGTACCAGATCGGGAACCACCGGGCAAAAGGAAGCGAAACCGCCTCCGGCCAGGTCATTCTTCCCTCCGAGATCTCCCCGTAGAGCCCGCGCCCCCAGAGGATAATCCCCTCCCGGTCGAGAAGCGCCGTTCCCGCGGACATCTTCCAGTCCGGATTAAACAGGTCTATTCCTGTGTACGGATAGACAAGATAGCCGGAAAGAAGTACGCCCCTTGCGAAAAACGGCAGCGTAACTGCCGCGGCGAGGGCAAGGAAGAACAGAACCGTGCGGAATCTTTTCTCCCTCAGATAGACTGCTGCCGGCCACGCGCAGAGAAAAAGAAGAGCTGCAGCCGAGAGTTTTACCGTGCAGAGAAAAGCGGCGAAGACACTGAGAAACGCGAGGTTTTCCGTAAAGGGGCTCTCTTCCGAAAGTGCATCGGAGAGCCTGATGAAAACAAAAAGAATGCCGATAAGCGCCATCGGGTCCGTATCCAGCCCGGTGAAGGCCTGAGTATTGCCGAAGAGGTAGATCAGCGCGGCAATCCTTGTGAAAAGAGCGCACGCTGCAAGACCGGGGCCCTTCCCCGCAAAGCGGGATCTCAGCTCGCGGACAAGAGGAACAAGACTGTATATTCCTAGTGCGGCGGCGAGAAGGCCGTTCATCGTGTGCAGGCTGATCCCCGCGCCTTTTCCGGGAAATGCTGCGTCTCGCCAGGAGAACAGGGCCTGCAGTGAGAGAAAAGCGCTGTTGTACGCAAGCCGGCAGTGAAGATTTCCGAGCCCGCGGACGGCGCCGTACTCCTCCGTCCAGCGCAGGGCCTGGGCGTGATAGAGATAATCGTCGTAGGAGGAAGGCCAGAGTGCGGATACCGCAAGAAAGTATGATCCGATAAGAACCGCGGGAATGATGTCCGCGGCGGAAAACTGCGGTCTGCCGGCAAAAAGCTCCCGGCGCAGGACAAGTACCGCAAGGAGTACGGCGCCGGTCAGCGCGAACACCGGAAAAGCACCGGAATTTACCGGGCGGAACAAGCTCCAGCACTCAGCAAACACTGCCGCAGCAGCCACACCTGCTGCCGCGCAGTCACTAAGCCCGCCTTTTCCCTTCCGCAGAAGAAGCATTGCCGTTCTGCCGTAGACATAGATCAGAATGGAGGCGCAAGCCCAGTTCATCAGATTAACGCACATGTTCCCCCCGCCGGAATTTCCCTTGTCCTCCGGCGACCATCACAGCAGCTGCTACACAGTAAAAGTCATCAGTCCGAGCTTGGAGATCTGTATCTCCTGGATGACCACTCCCATCCGCTTCTTCTCCTCGGCGGGGATATTGGCAAATTCCCTCACGGGAATGACCTTTTCCTTATAGATCCTCTCCTCGCCTCCGAAAAGCTTCTTCCGGATTTCCGGAATGCTGACACGCACCTTCGCCCTCAGTTGTTCATAGACCTCCAGCGAGCGGTCTCCGGCATCTTCGGGGGACATGTAGTAGAAGTGGCTCTCCAGGGTGGTCTCGGGGGAAATATCCTTTAAGAGATAATCCGTGATGATGCGCTTGAGCTTGTAGCTCGTGACCTCATCCTCAAGGATTTCCCCGTAGCTGAACTTCGCTCCGTAATAAAGCACGGAGAGATCGTTCATCTCGTATTTATAATCGTTGTTCCTGGAATTGATATTAAGGCTCATGCGCAATTCACCGTT